>CAZMRP010000281.1:0-2613 GCA_964568275.1 uncultured Myxococcales bacterium | reverse complement strand
TCGTGGTCGGCACGAACACCTACACCTGCGAATTCGCCGTCGTGACGCAGGGCGAGGGGCTGCGCGTCGAGCTGAACTGGGACACCCGCGGCGAGGGATTCGGCGACACGGACGTCGACCTCCACCTCCACAAGTGGGGGGCCACGACCGACTTCTGCACCGCCGACGACTGCTACTTCTCCAACTGCAAGGCCTCGTCCTACAGCACGCTCGACTGGGGCCTCGCCCCGACCACCGACCTCGACGCCTGCCGCAACGCGCCGCACGGCGAGGGCGCGCGCTGGGTCACCCGGGGCTCGTGCTTCAACCCGCGGCTGGACGTCGACGTGATCTACTGCGATCCGACCGTCACCGACGCCACGGCCTCCGGTTTCTGCGCGCCGGAGAACATCAACATCGACAACCCGCCGCTGTACGAGCCGACGCGGGTGATGGTCAACTACTGGTCGTCCCACGGCTACGTCGGCACGACCAACGCGTCGATCAACATCTACTGCGGCGGCGGCCTGCGGGCGACGTTCGGACCGCAGCCGCTGACCACCTCCGGCGGCTGCAGCGGCCAGAACTGGCTGGTCGCCGACGTGATGTTCTACGAGGGCCGGTGCGGCGAGCTGGATTGCGAGATCGTGCCGCTGGGATTGGTGCAGACCGGCGCCGCGTTCGGCCCCGCCTGGAGCACCTTCACCCACGCTCCGTGACCGACGCGCGGCCCGGACAACCCCGCGGGACCGGCTCCCACGACCGGAGCAGGACCACCAGTCGCGTGGCGCTTCCGACATCGCTCGGACCACGCCCGGTCGGGGCGATGCAGCCGCGCCGGACGACGTTCCACAGCAGGTCGTGAGCGAACTCGTCCCGCCCCGCGTCCCCGAACCAGCCGCGGAGCATCTCGGCGACCGCCGCGACGTCGTCCTCGACCGCGCCCCGGATCCACGGCAGCTCCCGGGCTGCACAGGCGACCCGGGCCAGCGCACCCAGCCGCTGGCACAGCTCGTGGACCCGCCGCACGGCCCGCTCGAGCTCGGACGGAGCGGAGGAGCGAGCGGAGGAGCCGTTGCCGCCCCGCGCCCGCTGCGACGGACGGGCGGGCACCGGCCGCTCCGCCGCACCACGGAAGGACGGCCCGCCCGGCAGGTTCCGCAGCGCCTCGTGGAAGGCGCGCACGATGCCGACCAGCAGGGCCTGCTTGCTGGCGTAGCGCGCGAAGACCGTGGAACGCGCGAATCCCGCGCGCGCCGCGATCTCCACCACCGACGTCCGATCGTACCCTTGCTGCTCGAACAACTCGGCGGCGGCGAGCAGAATCGGGTCGATCTGAGACGGTCGCTCTCCTGCCATTCGGCCTCCCCGATCCGGTCGCTGCCCGGAGAGCAATTTCCTCCGGTCGCGGGGTTGCCTGCCATCCCCCATTTGGGGGAGGAACGACCCTAGTCGCTGGAGCGGACGGCGGGCCCGTGGTACCGTCCGACCCGTGCGCGAGCTCCGTCGTCGGCTGCACGCGGCCCGCGATCCCGCCTCGATCGGCCGGATCGCGCTGGACGCCCTGCGGGCGCAGGTGCCGCTCAGCGCCTTCACCTTCTTCCCGCTGAGCGCCGGGCTGCAGGACACCAGCGCGGTCGTCCAGTGGTGTCAGGCCGCGCCGGACGACGTGCTGCTGTCCAGGTTTCTCGAGGTCGCGCCGGGGTTGCAGCAGGACTTCGGCCCGCTGGCCGGAATGCTCGGCCCCCGGCGCACCCACGACCTGGCCCGGCGGTTCCCGCACGGCGGGCTGGAGCGAACGCGGTTCTACACGGAGTTCGCCCGGCCCTGCCGCATCGAGCGACAGATCCTGGCCTTCTGCGTCAGCGACGGCCGCCCCAACGGTTTCCTCTGCGTCGCCCGCGGGGCCCGCGCCCGGCCCTTTGCGGAGCGGGAGATCGCGGCGGTCGAGGCGGTGCGGGCGGAGGTCGAACGGGGGCTGCTCCGGCTGCAGCGCGCCGCCCGGTCGTTCGACCGCCCCACCGGACTGCTCGCCGCCCTCGAACAGGGCCTGCCGCTGTCCTGCGCGCTGTTCGACCTCCACGGTGCGCTGCTCTGGGCCTCCCGACCGGCCGCCGCCCGGCTGGAGGCCGAAGCGGCGCGGCTGGGCCCCGCCCGCATCGTCTGGGACGGCTCGCCCCGCTTCGCCGACTGGCGCCGCGCCGCACTGGCGGCCCTCGCCTCGACCGTCGGCGAATCGGGGCCCCGCGCCGTCTACGCCGGGCCCCAGCCGGCCACCGTGCGCTGCCTGGAGCTGCCGACGGCCGACCGGGTGGCCCTGGTGATCGACGAGGAGACGGCGACCGGGCGCTGGTCGCCCGAGCGCACGGCGGAGCTGCGGCGGCACGGGCTGACGTCGCGCGAGGCCGACGTGGCCGGGCTGGCCGCGCGCGGGTACTCCGTGCTCAACCTTTCCTCGCGTCTCGCCGTGGCCGAGTGCACGATTCGCAGCCACCTCAAGCAGATCTACCGCAAGCTGGGGGTGGCCAGCCGGGCCGAGCTGGCGGCGCGACTGTTCGCCTCGCGGGCCGGGGATCCGCCCGCGGCGCCGGCGAAGGACGCCGCGTTCCCCGGGGCGGGGGCCGACTGAACCCG
>CAZMRP010000280.1:0-6750 GCA_964568275.1 uncultured Myxococcales bacterium | reverse complement strand
CCTGGGCTCGTTCACCCGGCTGGACCTCGGCTCGCCGCGCGTCGCCGCGCGGGAACACGCGCTGGCGCACGCCGGCCTGGCCGAGGCGCGGCGGCTGGTGGGCCTCGCGGATTGACGACCCGCTTGCCGACCGGCGGTTCCGGGAATGCGGCTTCGTCGGGGCCGCTGCGCTACGATCGCGGCGTGCGACGTGCGTGCGCCGCGGGGATGGTCGTGCTGTGCGGGGTCCTGGCGGCGGTCCCGGCGGCGGCCCAGCCGAGCGCGGAGCAGGCGGGGGCCATCGCGGCCGAGATGACCGACGGCGCCGGCGGCTTGATGCTCCCGCTGCCGCCGTTGCCTCCGAACCCCAACGCCGAGGTGCCGCAGGACGCGCCGGCGACGGGCGAGGAGGTCGACGACGGCCTGGAGTGGGGGGTGTTCCCGTTCGTCGCCGGCAACACCGACATCGGCGTCTGGTTCGGCGTCTCGGGCGTCGTGGCACAGAACGCTCCCGGAGCGCGACCGTTCGTCTGGCGCGGCGACGGCACGACCAGCCTGAGCGTCGTGCCGGAAGGCGGCGAACACGGGGTGCCCGAGGTGGCCCAGCAGTTCCACAACGTACGTTGGGACCTCCCGGGCCTCGCCGACGGACACCTGCGGCTCGTGCCGCAGGTCCTCTACCGCCGCGCGGTCAATGCCGGCTGGTTCGGGCCGGGCAACGCCAGCCGCGCCGATCTGCCCGCGGGCGTCGACCGCCCCGGACGTCGCTTCCAGTACCTGCTGGACGTGCCCGAGGCGCGCATGAACGTCCGCATCCGTCTCGCCGAGAGCCTGTCCTTGATGACCGGCTTGCACGGGCGGTACGTGATGCCCGAGGCGTACGACGGCAGCCGCCTGCAGGGCGACCTCGGGCTGCGTTCCGTGCGGGGCGAGCCGCTGCTGCGCGGCACCGGCGATCACGGCCTGGTCCTGCTCGCCGCCGGCCTGCTCTGGGACACGCGCGACGAAGAAACCTTCCCCCTGCGGGGGTTCTATCACGAGGTGTCGTTGCGCGGCGGGATCGGCTTCGACGACGCGTTCCGCTTCGGCTACATGGGCCTGCACGTCCACGCGCGGAACTACCTCCCGCTCGCCGGCCGCCACCTCGTGCTCGCCGTCCGCGTCCTGGCCGACCTGTTGTTCCTCGACCCGCCGTTCTACGAGCTGACCCACGGCGGCGCGTTCTTCCCCACCGAGCTGCCCGGGGGCGAGGACGGCATCCGCGGCGTGCCGGCCGGGCGCTACGCCGGCCGCGTCAAGCTGCTCGGGTCGTTCGAGCTGCGCTCGCTGTTCTGGAGCTTCACGCTGTTCGGAAAGCCGATGCAGCTCGGTGCCAACCTGTTCTTCGACGGGGGGCGCGTCTGGGCCGAGGAGGACGTGCTGCAGGACCTCGACGGCAAGGGCCCCGGTCTGAAGTACGGCGTCGGGGCCGGCGTGCTCTACCAGTGGGGCTCCGCCGCCATCTTCCGGCTTGAGGTCGCCTGGTCGCCCGACGCCGCCGCCGCCGACCCGAAGCTCCCGGTCGGCGTGTACTTTGCGTTCAACCTGTCGTACTGAGCGTGCAGGGAAGGAGGAACTTCGTGGCGACGATGGCGTTCTCGGCCGTACCCGGTGTCCACCCCGTGGAAGAGGGCGAGCTGGTCGTCGACGACGGCACCCGGCTCCCCTACCAGCGGTTCGGTCGCGGGCCGCAAGTGGTCGTGCTGGCCAACGGCATCGGCGTCCGCTGGCCGGGCCTGGCCCACCAGCTCGGCGCGCTCGCCGACCGCGCCTCCGTCCTCTGCTGGGACTACCGCGGGATGGGACCGTCGACCCTCGGACACCCGGACGCCGACGTGTCGATGGCGCGCCAGGCAGCGGACGCGATCTCCCTGCTCGATCACCTCGATGTGGAGCGTGCGATTTTCATGGGTTGGAGCATGGGCGTGCAGGTGTCGCTCGAGGTTCTGCGGGCACGGCCCGAGCGGGTTTCGGGCTTCGTTGCGATCCTCGGGGCCGACGGCCGGCCGTTCCGCGGGGCGTTTCCCGGGGCCGTGGCGGGGACGGTCGAGGGGCTGTTCGCGTTCGCGTTGCGCCATCCGTATCTGGCCCAGGGGCTGCTCGACCTGGCGGTGACGCTGCCCGACGTCGCGTTCCGGGTGCTGACCGCCGGCGTGTTCGTGGGGCGCGACGCGGACCGCAGCGTCTTCGACGACAACGTGCGCTGGGTGGCGGAGACCGACCGGCGGATCTACCTGCGGACGATGCTGGCGCTGGCCGAGCACGACGCGCGGGACGTGGCGCCGACGGTCCGCTGTCCGGCGCTGATCGTCTGCGGGACGCGGGACCACCTGACGCCGCCGGCGGTGGGCCGGCGGATGGCCGCGGCGATTCCGGGCGCCGAGTACCGCGAGTTGGAGGGGGGGACGCACTTCGCGCTGATCGAGCAGCCGGCGCGGCTCAACGGCTGGCTGCGCGAGTTTGTCGACCGCTGCCGGCCGGGCGGCTGAGCCGGTGGCGCGCCGTCGCGCGCCGGGGTGCGGTCAATCGACGCCGACGAGGCCGTAGTAGTTCCGGGGATCGGCCTGGGTGCGCACGACGGCGATCGGGAAGCCGGCGTTCCGGGCCGTGCGGTAGACGTCGATGCCGCAGGCCTCCATCGCCGGCCGCGCCCGGTCGGCGTGCCGGCACGGCGCTTCCAGGTCGCAGGTGCGGCACAGCCGGCACGGGCCGGCGCCCCAGGCGAAGGCTTGGTGGAACCCGGCGAGGAACAGCTCCCGCTCGAGGCGCACGACGAGCGGCGTGACGGCCTTGCCGTGCCGGAGGTGGACGAGCAGCAGGCGGCGGTAGCCGTCGAGCACCCGCCGCGTGCGCTCGGGGGTGGGCGAGTGGGGCGGGCAGGTGCGGCAGCTGCCGAAACCGTCGCAGCCGTACTCGCACTTCATCCGCACCCACTCCGCGCAGACCACGTCGCGCGGCCGGACGACCCGTGCGCCCTCGGCGCCCAGCTCGCGGGCGCGGCGGATCCAGGCGGCGAGGCTCCTCGGTTTCGCGCTGGTTGGTCCGGTCGGCATCTCGTTCCTCCGTTCGGGCGGCGGCGCCGCGGGGCCGGGCGCGGCTAGGGACCGGCCGCCGGTTCCGGATCCGCGACGGTCTCCTCGGACGCCGGCGCCGGGCCCGAGCCGCCGAAGGCGAAGTGGATGCCGGCCAGCACGCCCAGCGACCCCGCCTCGAACCGCAGCGAGAACACGTCGCCGATGTGCAGGAACGCGCCGACCGCGGCGATCAGCCAGACGTAGCCGTGGTAGCCGAACACCGACGGGTTCGCGCGCTCCAGCGGCAGGCCGCCGGCGGCGCCCAGCGCTCCGTAGACCGTCCAGTAGTCGGTGAGGTGGAAGTCCCAGCGCACGAGCACCGGGAAGCTGATGCGGTGGAAATTGCCCGCGTCGTCCAGGTAGAACTGGTAGCCGGCGCCCAGCTCCAGCGCGAACGACTCGTTCAGGTAGTCGATCGCTCCGTCCGGGACGATCGGGAAGGTCACCCGGACCTCGGCGCCGAAGCCGGTGAGGTACCAGCCGCCGAGCGCGCTCAGGCCGAAGTCGTCGTGCCGCTGGTCCTCCTCGATGATCCACGTGGCGCGCGCGGCCCGGGCGGCGTCCGGGGCGGCCGCCACGGCGGCCAGGGCGAGCATTGCGGCGGGGACGATGATAAGGTGGCGCTGCATCGTGTCGCTCCTGCGGACCGATGATGAACACAGATGCCCGTGCGCGCACAAGCCGTTCCGAACACCGGGTCCGCGGTCCCGGCGCTGGCGCTCGCCGTCCTCGGGCTGGTTGCGGCGTGCGGCTGTCAGCGCATGCGCCGGCCGCCCGCCCACGGGACGATCAGGGCCCGCTCCGTCGATGTGTATCTCGACGGGCTGCGGCCGATGCTGGTGGCCGACCTCCGGGTGGAGGTGATCGGGGCGCTCGGCGGCAACAGCTACGAGTTGGGCCCCGCGTTCGCCGCCCCGGCCCTCGACCAGGACGCCGGCGGAACCGACTGGCTGTGCCTGGAGGAGGCGTGCAGCACGCCGGTCGACACCGGCGCCGAGCTGTACCCGGTGGAGCTGCGCTATCCGATGGACCAGCTGGTCGAGGTTGCGCCGGTCCACTGGCCGCCGACGGTGCGCTTCGAGGTCCGCGAGCGCGTGCCGTCGGGCGGGACGCGCGTCGTGCACGCCAGCGCCGAGAAGTCGTTGGCCGAGGCGTGCGCCCGGCTGGCCCGGGTCCCGCTGCGGCTGCGGGAGACCGGGCGCGAGCGGCCGCGGGCCGAGGGCCAGCTGACCGTGGAGGCGGCCGCCGCCACGGCGGGGTGCGAGGGCCCGGTGTTGCACCTGGAGCTGGCGCATCGCGTTCTCCCGCTGCCCGGCACCGAGCCGGTGGTCCGGATCGCCGTCGGCATCCCGGGCTTTCCCGAGACCGCCTGCAAGGGACTGCACTGCGTGGTGCCGCTCGAGCCGCCCGATCGCGGCACCGCCGTGATCGACAAGCCGCTCGGGGCCTGTTTCGCCGCGTTGCGCGGCCCCGCCACCCGTGCTCAGGTGCACGTGATCCTCGAGCGGCGTCGGGTGAACGCCGACGGTCGCATCGACCTCGAGCCGAGCGCGCCCGCGGAGGACCTGGACCACCACCTGTTCGAGCTGATCTCGCCCGGGGCCGGCGTGGTTCCGTAGCGGCGGGAGGAACCGAGGGGGGCGTCCGCCGGGGAGCGCCGCGGCCCGCGGCCAAGGTCCGGTGGGCGTTCCGGGTCCCACGGGGCTGACAGCGGCCGGTGGTCCGTGTATCGTCGCCGGTCGGACGGGAGGGTGCCGTGGCGGTGGTTCCGGAAGCGGTCGGGCGGGTCGAGTCGAGGGGCGGCGGACCGGCGAGCGGCGTCGGGCCGCGTGCGTTGCCGGCGGACTGCGCCTGGCTGCCGCTGGGCGAGGGTCGGCTGTTGGTCTCCCGTGGGCACGCGGTGTTCTGCCGGGTGCCCGCGGATCAGGTCGCCGCGGTGGAACGGGTGCTGGCCGGCGCCTTCCCCGCCTCGTCGCTCGCGGCGTCGTTGCTCGAGGCGCTGGACCGGCACGGGTTTTTCGGCGCGCCACGGGCGGCGGCGCCCGAGTCGCCGTCGGTCCAGCTCCAGCTGACCAACGCCTGCAACATCGCCTGCCGCTACTGCTGCACCAACTCGGGCCACGCCCGCGCTCCGGAGCTGACGCTCGAGCGCTACACGGCGATCGTCGAGGACGTCCGTCGCGACCTCGGGCCGCGGACGCGGGTGGCGGTGCTGGGGGGCGAGCCGTTCCTGCTGCCCTGGGCCATCGACCTCTGCGAGCGGATTGTGGACCTCGACCTGCAGCTGACGATGTTCACCAACGGCATCCCGCTGGGTGCCGACGCCGCGCTGGCGGCCCGGGCTGCGGCGCTGACCAGGCGCGGCGCGCAGTTGCGGATCAGCCTGGCCGGACCGACGCAGGAGATCTGCGACGCGGTCTCGGGGGCCGAGCGGTTCGACGGGGCGCTGCGGGGGGTCCATGCCGTGGCTGCGGCCGGCGGCGAGACGATCATCGACCTGATGCTGCTCCCGCAGCACGTGGCGGAGGTGGCGGAACACCTGCCCGGGCTGCGGCGCCGGCTGCCGCCCGGGATTCGCATCGCCCTCGGCGTGATGTACCTCTCGGGCCGCGAGACCGGCGAGCACCTGTTCGGCTCGCGCGCCGACCTGGAACGGGCGCTCGACCGCGTGGCGTTCGAGGCCGGCGAGCGCATCGCCGCCACGCCCGCCAGTCCGCTGACCGACCGGCGCGAGGGCTGCTCGTGCGCGCTCGGGCAGCACCTGCACGTGCGCAGCGACGGGTCGCTGTTCACCTGCTTCAAGATGGAGGAGAAGGTCGGCGACCTGCGCGAGGTGCGGTTCTCCGCCGCGCTGGCCGAGGTCCGGGCCACGCCGCATCCCGCGGTGACGCTGGAGAAGTGCCGCGACTGCCCGCTCAACACCCTCTGCGGCGGCGGCTGCCGCTCGGAGAACCTCCAGTACACCGGCAACGCCGACGAGCCGGTGTGCGGTCCGTGGCGCGTGCGCGTGCTGAGCGAGTTGCTGGCCGAGGACCGGCCGTCGGCGCTGGAGTGGTCCGCGCCCCAACTCGTGGCCGAGGCGCGCGCCCGCGGGTTCGAGGCCCCGGAGAAGCTCGAGCCGGTGATCCCCTCGCGGCACCTGCTGGAGTAGGAGGAACGACGCCATGCCGACACCGCTCGCGATCTGCCTGGAACACCTGGACGCCCGCTCGCCCGCCGAACGCTACCTGCGCTGCGTGGCCCTCGGCGGCCGGCAGCCGGGCCTGCGCGTCGATCGGGCCGGGACCGTGCTCTGGCGCAGCGACGAACAGGTCGCCTGCGAGCTGTGGGTCTCGCTGGACGAGAAGCTGATCCTCTACCGGCCCGCGGGCGCCGCGCCGGTGACGATGTGGCGTGCCGGTCGGGGCCTCGAGGTTCCCGAGGGCAAGCCCGTGGTGCTGCTGGACCAGGACGAGTTCGCCGCGGGCGGCCGGCGGCTGCGCGTCCACGTCCACGGCGTCGCGCCGGGCCTGCACGAGCCTTCGTGGCTTCCCGCCGCGGAGGACAAGCCCGCGCGCCGCCCGGTGCGCGCCGCGGCGGCGGCGGTGGCGCTGGGTGTGGCGTTGGCCGGCGGGGTCGAGGTGCGCTTTTGGGATTTCGCCGCCACCGAGAAGAAGCT
>CAZMRP010000279.1:0-6778 GCA_964568275.1 uncultured Myxococcales bacterium | reverse complement strand
GACGGCCGGCCGCTGCAGGCGGCGAGCGCCGCGAGCGCAAGGGCCGCGGCGAGCGCGGAGCGTGTGGGGCGCAGTGCCATCTCGCTGTCCGGACGCCGACCCGTCGCCCCGCCTCGGACCGGGCCGTACGCCGCACGGAGTATAGCCGCCGGCCGGCGCCCGGGGCGACCCGTTTCGTGAACCCCGCGGCGCCGCCGTTCGGCCCGACATTCCGGCCCCGGTCCCCCGGCCGGCTCCCGCCCGCGCCGCCGGCCCCGCCCCGCAAGACCGTCCCGTTGCCGACCGCGGTCGGCAGCGGCTGCCGACTCCAGGCAACACCCGACCCGTCGCCCGCGCGTCCCGCGCGCGGCGCCGCCTCGCGCGGGACGGCCAACCGCCCGCAACCGCGAGGTTCCGGTGCACGCCCCGCCGCCCGTCAACGTCCGCCGCCGTGCCGGGCAGCCGGGTATGCGATTTGCTTGCCCGCGGGGTGCCCGGGCGAACCCGGGCGAAGGGAGGACCCGATGCCGACCCGACGACTGCTGCTCGCCATCCCCGGCGTCCTGCTCGCCGCCTGCGCACCCGACGACGCGGCCACCGTCGACGACGCGCGGGCCGAAGCGGACGGCGCGGCCGACACCTTCCCGGATCGGGTGTGGGACTACGACTACGATCCGGACACGAGCCCCGAGGCGATCGTCGAGGACCCGACGACCTGCGCCGAGGCCGCGGAGTCGCACACCTACGTCGGCTGCGACTTCTGGCCCACCGTCCTGCCCAACGTGGTCGGCAAGCACTTCGACTACGTCGTGGTGGTCTCCAACGCCGGGACGGTCCCGGCGGCGGTCACGATCGAGCGTGACGGTGCGCCGGTGGCCGAGGGCGAGGTCCCACCTCTCGGCCTGACCAAGTTCTTCCTGCCGTGGGTCGACGAGCTGAAACACTGGACGGGAATGTGCGACACGGACCCGTCGCCCACCGGCCCCTTCGTCAGCGCCCGGGTTCCCGGCGGGGCCTATCACCTGACGAGCAGCGTGCCGGTGACGGTGTTCCAGTTCAACCCGCTGGAGTACGGCCCCGAGGGCGGGCCGGACGGCAGGGACTGGGGACCCTGCGAAGCCTGCCTGTTCGGTTGCCACTCCTACACCAACGACGCCTCGCTGCTGCTGCCGAGCACCGCCCTGACCGGCAACTACCGCATCACGGCGCCGGCCGGGCAGAACACCGAGGACGTCCGCCAGCCGGGCTACTTCGCGGTCACGGGGTTGCAGGACGGCACCACCGTGCGCGCCCAGCTCGGGGCGGACGCCGAGGTGACCGCGGGGGCGGACCTCCCGGCTGTCGGCCCCGGCGGGATCTTCGAGTTCGGCATCGACCGCGGCGAGGCCGTGGTGATCGTGGGGACCAACACCACCGACCTCTCGGGCACCGTGCTCAACGCCGACCGCCCGATCCAGGTGCTGTCGGGCGCGCCGTGCATCTACATGCCCGACGAGTACGGCGCCTGCGACCACCTCGAGGAGTCGGTCTACCCGGCCGAGACGCTCGGCCGGCGCTACGTCGTGACCGTGCCGACCAACCCGCGCGGCGTGCCGATCGGCCACGTGGTCCGACTGTACGGCAACGTCGACGGCACGCGGCTCGAGTACCCGGCGGCGACGCCCGACGGCGCCCCGGCGCGCTTGCAGGCCGGCGAGGTGCGCGACCTGGGCATCGTCCGGCAGGACTTCGTCGTGACCGGTGACCAGCCGTTCGCGGTGACCAGTTTCCAGCTCGGCGGCGGCCTCGCCGACCCCGGCCACTTCACCGATTCCCGCGGCGACCCCGCCCAGAGCAACGTGCAGGCCGTGGAGCAGTACCGGCCGAAGTACGTGTTCCTCGCCCCGGACGACTACGATTTCAGCTTCGCCGACGTCATCCTGCCCGACGGCGCCGTGGTCCTGCTCGACGGCAGCGTGCCGCGCGAGGCGCCGACGTCCGTCGGCGACGGCTTCTCCGTGCTGCGCGTGCCGCTCGAGCGGTACTACGGCGGCGCGCACGTGCTCGAGGCGGACCTGCCGGTGGGGTTGCAGGTGATGGGCTACGGCTTCGCCACCAGCTACCAGGTGCCCGGCGGCTTGAACCTGTTGCGGATCGCCGAGCCGCCTGTCATCTTCTAGACGACGCCCCGGAGGGCGGCGTCGAGGAGCCGCGCGGATGAACCTTCGGCCCCGCATCGTGGTCCCGTCGGTCCTGCTCGCCGCGCTCGTGGTCCACGCCGCCGGTCGTCTCGCGGCCGCGCCGGCGGACATGTCGCGCGAGGAGATCGTCGATCTCGCCGCCTCCGGCGTCGGCTACTCCTACTGGTGGGGCAACGGCTGCTGGCGCACCGACGGCACCCAGCTCGGCTCCTGCTCCGGCAGCTGCCCGGACTGCTCCCACAGCGGCAGCTACGGCGCCGACTGCTCCGGCTTCGCCGCCAAGGTCTGGCAGGTCCCCAGCCCCAGCGCCGTCTCGAGCTGCGCGCATCCCTACTCGACCCTCGACTTCACCTGCGACGAGATCTGGTGGGACCCGATCGCCCGCGCCGACCTGCAGCGCGGCGACGCCGCCTCGTACCGCAGCGGCGGCTGTCCGGGCAGCGGCGGGCACATCGTGATCTTCGAGCGCGGCGATCCGTGGGGCTCGCTGTGGACCTGGGAGGCCCGCGGCTGCTCCACCGGCATCGTTCACAACAGCCGCACGCTGTCCTCGGACTACCGCGCGATCCGCCGCCGGCAGCTCGTCGCCTCCTGCACCGACGCCGACGGCGACGGCTGGTGCGTCCCCGACGACTGCGACGACGCCGCGCCCGCCGTGAACCCGGACGCCGCCGAGCTGTGCGGCAACGGCCGCGACGACGATTGCGACGGCGCGACCGACGAGGGCTGCGGCTGCACCGACGGCGACGGCGACACCGTCTGCCCGCCGGACGACTGCGACGACGGAGACCCGCAGGTCCGTCCCGGCGCCGTCGAGAACTGCGGCGACGGCCGGGACGAGGACTGCGACGGCCTGACCGACGAGGATTGCGCCTGCGCCGACGAGGACGGCGACGGCTGGTGCCCCCCCGAGGACTGCAACGACGACGATCCGTGGACCCACCCCGGCGCCCCCGACGGCTGCGGCGACAACCGCGACGACGATTGCGACGGCCTGACCGACGAGGATTGCGGCTGCGCCGACGTCGACGGCGACGGCTGGTGCGCCGAGGAGGACTGCGACGACGAGGATCCGAACGCCCACCCCCGCGGCGCCGAATACTGCGGGAACGGCCGGGACGACGACTGCGACGGGCTGACCGACGAGACCTGCGAGTGCCCGGATGTCGACGGCGACACCTACTGCCCGCCGGCCGACTGCAACGACGAGAACGCCGCCGTCCACCCCGGCGCCCGCCCGACCTGCGCCTGGGGCCGCGACGACGACTGCGACACGATCCTCGACCGCGAGGAGCCCGCCTGCCAGGACCTCGCCGACGGCGGCGGCGGGTGCGGCTGCGACCCCGGCGACGACGGGTCGGCCTCGCTCCTGTTCGTCCTGCTCGGTACGGCCTGGGTCGGCGGCCGGCGCCGTCGCTGAGCGCGCCCGCTCAGCGACCGCAGAGCGACGGGCCGGTCAGCCCGCCGCAGGAGGTGTCGGGCCAGGTGTCGCCGCAGCGCGGGGCCTTGCCGTCCGCGGCGTCGAGCAGCCGCTTGAGCCGCTCGGGCGTCACCGGCACCTCGTCCGGCCGCACGCCCACCGCGTCGTGGATCGCGTTCAGGATCGCCGGCATCGTGGGCATGATGCCCCCTTCGCCGACCTCCTTCGCCCCGAACGGCCCGTTCGGCTCGTGGCTCTCGACGATCACGCACTCCATCTTCGGCGCGTCGAGGGCCGTGGCGATCTTGTACTCGCCCAGGTTGGCGTTCAGCACCCGGCCCTGGACGTCGAACTTCACCTCCTCGAACAGCGCCTCGCCGAGCCCCATCGACATCGAACCCTGCATCTGGCCCTCGACGCTGGTGACGTTGATCGCGAAGCCGCAGTCGTGCGCGCCGACGATGCGGTGCAGGGTCACCTGGCCCGTCTCGCGGTCGACCGACAACTCGGCGACCTGCGCGCAGCAGCCGTAGGCGGGCGAGGTGCCGACGGCGGCCCCCTTGTGCTTGCCGCCCAGGGCCGGCGGCTTGTAGTGCCCGCGGCCGACCACCGCCCCGCGCTCGAGGAACGCCAGGCGGGAGGCCTCGCGGAAGGTCAGCCCGGCGCCCGTCGGCGGGTCGGCGAAGCCGCGGTGCTCCTTGACGTAGGTCTGGCGCAGCTCGGCGAAGTCCAGCGCGCCGTCGCGGTCGAACAGCCGCCCGTCGCGCCACTCCAGCCGCTCGGGCGGAACGCCGAGCCGTCCCGCCACCGCCTCGGTCACCTGCCGCCGCGCGTCCTCGGCCGCCATCTTCGTGGCGTGGCCGGTCATCAACGTGGTGCGGGAGGAGTAGGCGCCGAGGTCGAGCGCGAGGTCGGTGTCGCCGGAGAGCACCTTGACGTCGTCGAGCGGCACGCCGAGCACCTCGGCGGCGATCATCGCCATCGTGGTGTCGCTGCCCTGGCCGATGTCGGCGGCGCCGGTCAGGACCAGCACGCTGCCGCCCACCTCGGGCAGCTTGACCAGCACGTTGCAGTGCCAGGTCTCCGAGCGGTAGATCGGGTAGCCGGCGCCGGAGACGAAGAAGCCGCAGGCGGCGCCGAGCCCGCGCCCCGGGGCGCGCCGGGCCTCCCGGCCCGGCCAGTCGGAGCCGTCGCGGACCGCTTCGAGGCACTCGCGCATCCCGAGGCTGCTCATGTCGAGGTGGTTGCAGGTGGTCTCGCCCGCGCCCATCACGTTCTGCAGGCGCAGCTCCACCGGGTCGCGGCCCAGCTTGCGCGCCAGGTCGTCCATCAGCACCTCGAACAGCGCCCGGGCGATCACCCCGCCGTGGCCGCGCTGCGCGCCGCAGGCCGGCTTGTTCGTCGCCGCCCGCCAGCCGTCGTAGCGCATGTTGGGCAGGCGGTAGGGCGCGCCGAGCAGCGAGCCGGCGTAGTAGACCGTGGCGATGCCGAAGCTCGAGTAGGCGCCGCCGTCCAGCACCGCCTTGTGCTTGAGGTACGAGAGGGTGCCGTCGCGCCGCGCCCCCAGCTCCATCTCGTGGAAGAACTGGTGCCGCGAGCGCGAGTGCAGGAACACCTGCTCGCGGGTGAAACGCAGCTTGACCGGCCGGCCGGTGCGCATCGCCAGCAGGCACGTCGCCAGCTCGTAGGTGCCGCAGGCGGCCTTCGGGCCGAACCCGCCGCCGACGGCGGGCTTGACCACCCGGACCTTCCCGACCGGTACGCCGAGCACCATCGCCAACGTGCGCTGGACGTAGTGCGGGGCCTGGGTCGAGCTCCACAGCGTGAGGAAGCCGCGGCCGTCGTACTGCGCGATGCAGACCTGCGGCTCGAGAAACGCGCCGTCCTGCATGTGGTTGCACAGCCGCCCGGAGACCTTGACCTCCGCCAGCGCCTCGGCCGCCGCCACGTCGCCGAACTCGTCGTGCACCTCGCCCGTCACGTTGTGGCGGTACTTCTCGTGCAGCTGCGGCGCCCCGTCCTTCAGCGCCTCGAAGGCGTCGAAGACCGCCGGCAGCGGCTCGTAGTCCACCTCGATCAGCGCCAGCGCCCGCAGCGCGGTCTCCTCGTCGACGGCCGCCACCGCCGCCACCTCGTCGCCGACGTAGCGCACGCGGTCCGCCGGGAACATCGTCTCGTCGTAGCGCGCCGGGCTGACGCCGAACGGCGTCGACGGCGCCTCCGCGGCCGTCACCACGTCGACCACCCCGGGCAGCGCCCGCGCCCGGGTCGCGTCGACCCGCCGGACCCTCGCGTGCGCGTGCGGCGACTGCAGCAGCGCCGCGTGCAGCATCCCGGGGAACCGGAGGTCGTCGGT
The DNA here is from genome assembly GCA_964568275.1 of uncultured Myxococcales bacterium. GTDB lineage: Bacteria > Myxococcota_A > Polyangia > DRWM01 > JAAZOP01 > JAAZOP01. Next base: position 843 of record CAZMRP010000279.1, on the reverse strand, counting down.
GTACGCCGCGCGCCCGGCCGCCTTGTCGGCGGCGTCGATGCGGGCCGCGCGCGTTCGGAGCACCTTGGTCTCGGCCATCGTCTCCCTCCGCCCCGCCTCAGCCCCGCGCCCGCTCGGCGGCCGCGTCCAGGATCGCCTGCACGATCTTCTCGTAGCCGGTGCAACGGCAGAGGTTGCCCGAGATCGCCCGGCGCGCCTCGGCCTCCGTCGGCTGCGGGTGCTCTTCGAGGAACGCCCGGGCGGTCAGCACCATCCCCGGCGTGCAGAAGCCGCACTGCACCGCCCCCGCCGCCACGAACGCGCGCTGCACGGGGTGCGGGTGCCGCACGTCGCCCAGCCCCTCGATCGTCACCACCGCATGGCCCGCCGCCGTCGCCGCCAGCACCAGGCACGCGTTGACCGGCTTGCCGTCCAGCAGCACCGTGCAGCTGCCGCACTCGCCGATCGAGCAGCCCTCCTTCGTCCCGGTCAGTCCGAGGTCCTCGCGCAGCAGCTGCAGCAGCGTGCGGTGCGGCGCCGTCGCCAGCACGTGCTCGCGGCCGTTGACCTGCAAGCGGATCGTCTTCAACTCGACCGCCATCGTCGGCTCCGTCTTCATGCCGCACCCCGGGCGCGCGCCACGGCGCGCTCCAGCACGCGGAACGCCAGCACCTCCGCGGCCTGGCGCCGGTACCCGGCCGTGGCGCGGAAGTCGTCGATCGGCTTCGTCTGCGCCGCCGCGGCCCGCGCCGCCTCGCGCAGCGCCGCCTCGTCCGGCACCCGGCCCGCCAGCCCCGGGTCGTCGACCCGCAGCGGCACGGGGGCCGCCGAGCCGAACGCCACGCGCGCCTCGCGAACCCGCTC
>CAZMRP010000278.1:0-6778 GCA_964568275.1 uncultured Myxococcales bacterium | reverse complement strand
CGCTGCGCTCCCGTCCGCGGCTGCGCCTGCGCGGCCTGATGGCGATCCCCCCTGGAGCGTCGACGGCGAAGGCTCCCGCCCGTACTTTCGCGCGCTGCGCGAGCTGGCCGGGCGCCTCGGCCTGGCGGCCCACGAGCGGGAGCTGTCGATGGGGATGAGCGACTCGTACGCCGTCGCCGTGGAGGAAGGCGCCACGCTGGTGCGCGTCGGGACGGCGATCTTCGGCCCCCGCGACTAGAACCAGACCTCGACGCCGAAACGCCCGCAGTACGACTCCGCGCCCGCGCCGTCGACCAGCACGAACACCAGCTCCGGACCCGTGAGCGTCCGCTCGACCCACGAACGGCCGGCGTAGCAGGAGATGCTGCCGGGCAGCGCCCCCGAGCAGCCCGCTTCGGCGCCCCCGCACGTGCCGCCGCCGCCCGTCCGGATCGCCAGCGAGCTCGGCCAGCTCTCGCCGTCGCGGCAGGTGCTCGCGCCCACCCGGTGCGAACCCGGGCACAGGCCGAAGTACATCGGGACGTCGTCGTCGTTGCGGCCTCCGCAGGACGACGACGTGTCGTTGTTCCAGCCGCAGGAGTTGCCCCAGTACGTTCCGCCGCTCTCGAGGTGCGTCGTCGGTTCCCCCGTGCCGGGACAGGCCGAATGCGCGTAGCGCAGCGTGAACGCGCCGAAGTCGTCGGGGTCGCAGCCGTCGACCACCACCCAGTAGGCGCCGGCGCCCAGCCGACCGACCCACTGCGGCAGGTAGGTGCCGCAGGCATCGTCGTTGCAGCCGACCTGCGGTCCGGCGCAGCCCTCGGCGCGCACGGTGAGCACCGCGTCCCAGTTCGTTCCGCCCTGCAGGCTCAGGAACACGACCTCCGGTCCGGTCAGCGTGAAGCGGTAGAACACGTCCGAGCCGCCCGGGTCGCAGTAGGCGGAAATCGAGCAATGGTCCTGGTCCTGGACGGCGCCGACCGTGGTCCCCGGGAAGTCGCCGCCGGCGGAGATATCGATCGCGCCGTCGCAGAAGTCGTTGGGCACCACCGGCCCGCACCCCTCGTCGGTCGCGCCGTTGCAGTCGTCGTCCGCGCCGTTGCAGATCTCGGGCGGCGGGAGGCACGGGCCCCAGCGGCACGCCGAGCAGAAGCGGGTGCCCGTCGAGCCGCAGCTCGTGAGGCAGCTCTCGTCCCCGCTCCCCTCGCACTCCTCGCCCGGTTCCACGAGTCCGTTGCCGCACACCGCCGGGACGTCGGCCGGCGGAACGTCGTCCGGCGGCGGCAGGTCGGGTGCGCCGTCGTCGGGGCGCCCGCCGTCGTCGGTCAAAGGACGATCGGCCTCCGGGGCGCCGGCGTCCTCGCCGGGAGCGGACTCGCCCGGCGCGTCCCCGGCCCACACGTCCGCGCCCTCGTCGGGCAGCGCGAAACCGCCGGTGTGGAGGCCGCAACCGAGCGTCGCCGTCAGCAGGAACGTCAACCGGGTGGCGGATGTCTTCGGCATTCCCTGCTCACGCCGCGCCCAGTCTACCACCGACCGGTCGAGTCGCCCATGGCGGTCGCGTCACCGGCGGCTTCGTCGCCGGAGGGCCGTCGCGAGCAGGAGGGCCGTCGCCAGCAGCGCCCCCGGCCCGCCGCGGCCCGGCAGCGTCCGGCAGGCGCAGCCGCCGGAGCCGACGAACGAGTCCGGCACGTCGCCGCCGTCGCCGTCCTCGGTCTCGCCGCCGTCGCCGGCGTCCTCGTCGGGGTAGCACTCGTCGGGCAGCGGACGCGGGAAGGTCGGCGGCGTCTCCTCGGAGCAGTCGAGCGGCGCGGCGGCGACGGTGTGCCGGCCGCGCTCGAGCGGCGTCTCGTAGTTCCCGGTGTTGCGGTTGTCGTGGTGGAAGCTCTCCCAGGAGATCGCGCCGTCGGCCGGGCCGACCGTGTTCCAGGCGTAGAGCCAGCCGGCGCGGGTGGGCGTCACGACCTCCAGCAAATCGTCGCCGTCGATGTCGCCCACCGCGGGGGCGGCGATCAGCCAGTTGCCCGTGAACTTCGGCCAGCCGGACGGCTCCCGCCCGCAGCCGTCGAAGGCGTGGACGAAGTAGCCGCCGGAGCCGGAAATCACCTCCGGGTAGCCGTCCCCCGAGAGGTCCGCGACGGTGGGGTTCATGAAGAACTGCCAGTCCTCGACCTTCTGGGCGAAGCCCGGCAGCATCCGGCTGTCGGCGCCGGACCAGACGGCGACCTGGTGGTCGAAGGTGGAGGCGGTGCCGCCGGCCGAGAGGTTGAGCGCGGCCTGGGTGCTGGCGCCGCCGAGCACCATGTCGGCCAGCCCGTCCTGGTCCAGGTCGCCGAACGACGGGTAGGCGAAGATGTTGATGATCGGCCGCTCGCGCGAGTTGCTCAGCCGGCCGAAGGAGACGGTGTCGAGCTGCCGTGCCGTGCGCGGCGTGTCGCCGGGGCTGCGGGGCGGCTGCGCGCCGGTGAAGATCCACAGCGACGGGCTGCCGTTGCCGAAGGTGGCGATGTCGACCACTCCGTCGTGGTCCACGTCCGCCAGCGCGGCCGAACTGGGCACCCCGCGCGAGATGTGCGCCCCGCCGAACAGCGACAGGCTCCAGATCGAGATCGGCCAGTTGGGGTGGAACGGTCCGCCGGCGTGCCGGTTGCCGTCCCCGTGGACCAGGTAGAACCGGCCGTCGAACTCCGAGCCGTAGGCCTCGTTGCTGCCCACGGCCAGGTCGAGGATCCCGTCGCCGTCGAAGTCCGCCACCGCCGGCGTGGTCATGATCCGCATCTGTTCCTGCGGCTCGCCCGTCACGTTGGGATCGGAGACGCGCACCGGGAAGCCGTCCACCGGCGTGCCGTCCGGGTTCCAGGCGTAGAGGTGGCCGTCGTAGGCCGCCGCGACGATCTCGAGGTCGCCGTCGCCGAGCAGGTCGGCCAGCACCGGCGAGGCGAAGAAGCCGATGTCGATCTGGTGCTCCCGGTCCTGCGGCGGCGAGAGCGCCGGGTCGCAGGCCACCGGGAACCCCGGCTCGAGCGAGCCGTCGGCGCTCCAGACGTAGACCTCCCCGTCCTCCGTCGCCACCACCACTTCCAGGTCGCCGTCGCCCGTCAGGTCGGCCACGGCGGGGGAGGCCATCACCGCCGAGCGCTGCTCGTCGGGGTCGATGACCCCCGGGGCGTAGGCCGGCGCGCCGCGGTAGTTCGGGACGTCGGCCGGGTGGAACCCCGGCAACGGGCGCACCCGCACCGGCCAGCCGGCCAGCTCCGTGCCGTCCGCGCGGATCGCATGCACGATGCCGTCCGCGGTCGCGAGCACGATCTCGCGCCGGCCGTCGCCGTCGAGGTCGGCCAGCTTGGGCGACGACTCGCCCGAAGCGTTGATCCACAGCGGGAAGCCCGGCAGCAGGTCCGGGTCGTCGTGCACGAAGAACGACTTGCGGAACTCGGCCGGCACGTCGCCGGCGGCGCCGCCGTAGTGCGCCGTGGCCCGCACGCGCAGCGTCACGGTCCAGCGGTTCTGGTGCGGCCCCGGGTTGTCGATCGCCAGCGTGCCGGCGTCGAGCCGCGCCCACTCGCCCTCCCAGGCCGTGGTCCGCCCGGTCTCCGTCGCCAGCACCGTGAACTCGTCCTCCGTCGGCTCGATGCCCGGCGCCCAGGCCACCTCCACGTCGAACGACGGCGCACGCTCCGCCGCCACGCGGCCGTCGATCCGGATCTCCGGCCGCCGGTCCGGGTGGAACACCTCGAACCACAGCGGGTGCGCGACGTCGATCTCCGGCGGCAGCCGGCCGTCGCGCAGCCACTCCAGCGCCGTGCGGATGTTCGTCCGTCCGTAGCCGAAGCGCTGGTCCCACCCCTGCCACGACGGGTACTTGCTGGCGTCGCAGACCCGCTCCTCGTACGGGATCCAGATGTCGTCCACCGTCATCGACAGCAGTTGGCGCACCTCCCCGGGGTGCAGGGGCGGGTCGAGGCCCGTCTCGAGCGCCAGCGAGTAGAGCAGGCCGACCATGCCCGAGGTCTTGCCGGTGGCCTCCGAGGAGCAGCCCATGCCCGGCGTCGACAGCAGCAGCTGCGCGCCGTGGTTCGTGCAGTTGTTGTAGTTGAGGAACGTGGTGGACACCTGCGGCTCCGGCTTGTCGTGCCGGATCGCGTGCACGTACAGCGTGTGGTCCGCGGCCCCCGGGTAGTTGTGGTGGTAGCTGTTCTCGTCCGCCGCGCTGGCCACCACCGTCACGCCGTGGGCGTACGCGTAGTCGATGGCCGTGCGGGCGAAGCTGCTCATGTCGACCGTCCCGAGCGCCTCCTGGATCACCGCGGCGCCGGCGTCGACGGCGTAGGTCACGGCCTGGGCGAAGATCTGCACGTCGGTCACGAACGAGTCGCCCACGCGGAGCATCAGCGGCCGGCACCGCGGACAGACCCCGGCCATCCCGATGCCGTTGTTCGTCTCGGCGCACGAATCGCGCGCCTCGCCCGTCCCGTGGCCGAACCGCGTGTCGTCCGCCGGGTCGTTGTCGTTCTTGAAGAAGTCCCAGCCGCTGATGTCGTCGACGTAGCCGTTGCCGTCGTCGTCCACGCCGTCCGAGAACGCCCGGATCAGGTCGCCGGGGTCGAGCAGGCCGTTGCCGTTGAGGTCGGTCACGCGCGAGTCGCCGGCGTAGTCGTCGATGTTCACCACCCCGTCGCCGTTCGCGTCGTGCTCCGCCGCCCCCTCCGGCAACGGCAGCTCGCCCACGTTGAGGTGGATCTTCCGCACCAGGTCGGTGTTGTCCCAGTTGATCCCGGTGTCCAGCACCGCGATCACCACCCGCGGGTCGCCGATCGTCACCTGCCAGGCCCGGTCGACGTGCGACCCCGCCCCGAGCTCGACCTCCTCCGGCCGGTGGCCCTCGACCGACGTGAACTCCGGCGGGACGAAGCTCCACAGCTCCCACATCCCGCCGAAGCCGCTCGCGCCGGGACCGTAGTCCGGGTCGTCCGGCCAGTTCGCCGGGTCGGCCAGCTCCGCCCGGGTCGCCGTCGGGTTCGGCCAGTCCGGATTCGCCGCCCGGACCGGCGCGCCGAGCGCCACGCAGATCCCAATCAGCAGGATGGCTCGAAGGACGTTCACGCTGTGCACCACGTCGCTCCCTTCCGCCCCCCGGCTCCGCGTGCTATGGAGCAGGTCGCCCGGAAGGCTACCACGCCTGCCGGGTCCCGGCACGTCCGACGGCCGCAACGACGGCCGGACGACCGGGGGAGGCGAGGCCATGGACGACAAGCGCGTGCGCATCGGTTGCTCCGGATACCCGGTCGAGCGGCGGCAGTACCAGGGCCTGCTGGGCTTCGTGGAACTGCAGGACACGCGGCGGCAGCTGCCCAAGCTCGACAAGTTCAGCCGGATCAAGATGTCGGCCCCGCCCGGGTTCGAGTTCGCCATCGTCGCTCCGGAGGCGTTGTCCGACCCCGAGCAGGCCGCGGGCCTGCCCGGCGACCCGCGCGGCTACGGCGCCCTGCGTCCCAGCCCCGAGAACATCGACCTCCTCGATCGCACGCTCGCCGGCGCGCAACGCCTCGATGCCGTGGTCCGCCTTCACACCACCTCGGACCTCGGCGCCGGCCCCGACGCCTTCGACCGGTTCCGGGCCCTGCTCGCCGCCGTCGATCGCCGGGACGTGCGGCTGGCCTGGGAGTCCCGCGGGCCGCTGACCGCCCGGGAGGTCATCCGCTGGGCCGAGCAGCTCGACCTGATCCCGGTGGTCGATCCGTTCCAGGACGACCCGCCGCCCGGTCCGGTGGGCTACATCCACCTCCACCCGCTGATCACCCTGAGCGGCGCGCTGAACGCCGAGCACTACCTGCGGCTGCTCGAACGGGCGATGCGCCACGAGGAGACCTACCTGGTGTTCGACACGCCGCACGCCTTCCGGGACGCCGTCGCCCTGCGCCGCCTGTTGCGCGGCGAGGCCGGCGCGTTGGGCGATGCGTCCGAGCCGGAGTCCGGCGGCGAGTCCGCGGCGGAGCCCGGCGACGAGTCCGCGGCGGAGCCCGACGACGAGTCCGCGGCGGAGCCCGACGACGAGTCCGCGGCGGAGCCCGACGACGAGTCCGCCGCGGAGCCTTGAGCGTTTCGATCGGCGGGTCGGGTGACGGGTCTCCCGTGACGGAGGTGACGTAGGATGCTCGCTCCGCAGGCCGAGCCGGCACGATGACGCTGTCCGTCGCCGAGCTGGAGCTGGTCGTCGGCGACCTTCGCCGTCGGCTGCTCCCGGCGCAGCTCGAACGCGTTCGGTCGCCGGCGGAGCAGGGCCTGCTGCTCGAGCTGCGGGCGCACGGCCGCAACCACTGGCTGCTCGCGTCGTTCGAACCGCCGGCGGCGCGCGTCCACCTGGTGGAGCGGGGCGACGCGGGCGACGCGCCGGCCGTCGGATTCGCGCGGACCGTGCACGCGACCCTGGCCGGCCGCCGGCTGCTCGACGTCGAACCGCTGGCCGGCGAGCGGGCCGTGCGGCTCGTGTTCGGCGACTGGCGGCTGCTGCTCGAGCTGACCGGGCGCCACGCCAACGCCTTCCTCGTGGACGCCGGCGGCGTGATCCGCTCGTCGTTCCGCGCCAGCCAATCGCGCAAGCGCGCGCTGTCCTGGGGCGAGCCGTACCAGCCGCCGTTGGCGCGGGTCGACGAGCCGTGGCAGCGGGCGCGGAGCCGGTTCCCCGGGGGCGAGGCGGTGCACGCGGCGATCGCGGCGCACTACGCCGGGCGGGCCGCCGAGGCGGTCGAGCTGGGCCGTCGGCGGGGCGCCCTGCAGCGCCTGCGGCACGAGGTCCGCC
>CAZMRP010000277.1:0-6811 GCA_964568275.1 uncultured Myxococcales bacterium | reverse complement strand
TCTACACTATTTCCAAGGGGGGCAGCTGTCTCACGCATGTTGGCAGAGAGGGTTCCGTCGGGTTGTGCGTCAAGCGCCGCCGGTGCCGTCGGTCGATGGTCGGTGTTCCGTTCGGTCGTTCCGTCGCCATGGCGTCCGGTGCATCGCGCATCGGGGTGGAGGTGTTGCGTGACGCTCACGTTGAGGGGGTGGCGTGGGCAAACGGAGTTTGCCCGTGGGGGAAGCCGGGGGGACAAATTCAACGCCGGCGTTGGGCCGGCGGGGCGGGGTCCTCGGGCCGGGCGACGTGTTGCTCGACGGTCCGGAGGATGGTGCGTGCGGCTTCCAGAACGGCGTCCGGGTCGACCGCATCGACCATCACATCCCACCCGGGGTACCGCGGGCCGACGCTGAAGTCGGACAAGCGTTCGGCCGGCTCGCGGAGCGCAGCCCAGTCTGGGGACGCCGGGGCGGCATCCACAACGGCGTCGAGGACCACGCCGAGATCGTGGACGTGAGGGGGGACGCGGCCGGCGGCGATCAGCGCAGCCTTGAGCGCCTTCTCCGCGCACTGCTGCGCGTGGAAACAGAGTTGGTCGGAGTAGTCGTCGCCCTGAGCCTGTGCGAGTTCGGCCATCTTAAGGTCGCGGCGGGCCTTCTCGAGCCACACGGCGGGGCCGTCGGCCTCAGGCGGCATGGAGGACCCTTCCGGTTTCGACCGCCTCGTGAACAATGTGCCAGGGGACCTGGCGAAGCCGAGCGAACTCGGAGGGCGTGACCACGGCGATGTCGAAGGCGGCGTTCAGGCCACGCAAGCAGCGGCGCACGGCGGCCGCGCGGAAGGGCGGCGGGGTTTCGTTGTTCCAGACGACGAGAAGGTCATAGTCGGAGGCGGCCGTACCTTCCCCGCGGCCGCGGGAGCCGAACAGGATGATGCGCGACGGCGCGATACCGGCAACGATGCGGCGCACGATTTCCTCGATGCGAGCATCGGTCGTGGGCGAGGCCGACATTTCGATCGCCACGAGCATCAGGATAGCGGAACGAGCTGTCACCCGGCAAGCGGCGGTGTGGTGGAGCAAGCGCGCGGCACGAGCGCCCTACCCTACGGGACGGAACGGCGGGCTTGAGCCCGCGGCGGGGTGCACCCGGCCGCACGCTGAAGCGTGCGGTTCGGAAAGACGGGGGCCCTGCCGGACGGAACCGCGGGCCTTGGCCCGCGGCGTGTTGCACCCGGCCGCACGCTGAAGCGTGCGGTTCGGATACCGGGGGCCCTGCCGGACGGAACCGGGCTTCAGCCCGCGGCGGCCGCGCTCTGAAGGGCGAAGGTTCAGCCGTGGGGGGGCCGAGCTTCGGGGCCACGACCACGGCCCTTCGGGAACCTCAGGGCAGGCGACGACGACGACCACGACGACGTCCATGGGGGTGGCATGGGCAAACGGAGTTTGCCCGTGGGGGAAGCCGGGGGGCATCCGGCACGGGCAAGCTGGGGCTTGCCCATGGCACCCACCATCACCGACAGGCGGAGCTTCGAATCCCCGACGACCCTTGGGCCCTTCGACAAGCTCAGGCCAGGCAGGCTCCCCTCGACTACGCTCGGCCGGTGTTGACGCTTCGGGGCCGGGCACCTAGACTGAACTTGGACCCGTGGGAGGGCAATTCTGATGTTTGACCGGATCACCTTTGACGCGCAGGTTATGGGCGGCCGGGCGTGCATCCGCGGCATGCGGATCCCGGTCTCGCTGCTGGTCGGCCAGCTGGCGCGGGGCGCGACGTTCGAGGAGATCCTCTCGGACTATCCGGACATCGAGCGAGAGGATCTCGAGGAGGCTCTCGCCTATGCCGCCTGGCTCACCCAGGAAGAGGTTCATGCGTCGTGACGGGCGGCGCCTTGCGCGTGTTGGCCGACATGGGAGTGAGCGGCCGAGTCGTCGAGTGGCTTCGGGTCCAGGGTCATGATGCGGTTCATCTGCGCGAGGAAGGGCTGTAGCGTCTGTCGGACGGTGAGGTGTTCGCGAAAGCGTTTCGCGAGCGACGGGTGATCGTGACCTTCGACCTGGATTTCGGAGAGATCGCGGCGTTTTCCCGTGAGCGCCCCGTCAGCGTCGTGGTCTTCCGCCTGCGGGACACGCGGACGCCGCACGTCATCGACCGGTTGCGGGCGGTCCTGGCTTCCGCGCACGACGCGTTGGCTGCCGGAGCGGTCGTGAGCGTGGAGGAGTCCCGTCATCGAATCCGCAGGCTTCCCATCGGTACGAACCCGGACTAGCACGGCGGGCCGCTGATCCTGATCCGTCGTTTCTTCGGGTCGCAGGGGAGGGAGAGCCCTCCCGCTCCACCTGCGGGTCACCCCGTGCAGGTGATCGGGATGGCCCGGAGCGGGCAAATTCGTACAAGCGCCTGCGACGGCTGGGGAATTCAGCTTCCGGGACGGTTAGCTCTCGCCGGCGAAGGTCAGCGAGGCTGCGAAAGCCGTGAACAACGAAAGTCGTGAACAGCACCGACCTGTCGTGGCAACAAACGCTGCGATTACGGTGAAGGAGGGTTTCGCGGTCTGTTTCCGGAATGCTGCAACCTGGGTGGTTGCTCGTTGCTTCGATGGTGCCGATGACATAGCGTGCGGTGAGCATCCTCGCCGAAGCGGATGTTCCGGCGGCTTCGCTGGCCGGGCAGGTCGGCGCGTTTGGGTCCCGAAAGGAGGTCGATCGCGATGACCGAGCATTCGATCAGCCCGTCCGGGGAGAAGTTCGCGCTGCCGTCCGCGGACAAGTACGGGGCGGAGCTGAAGCGGCTGGAGAAGCTGGCGGCGCAGGCGCGGGCGCGCGGCCAGGAAGTGGTGGTGGTGATGGGGGTGGGGTTCGTGGGGGCGGTGATGGCGGGGATCATCGCGGACACGGTGCACCCCAGGACGAAGAAGCCGACGAAGTTCGTGATCGGGTGTCAGCGACCGAGCACGCGGTCGTTCTGGAAGGTGGAGCTGCTGGGGCGGGGGGAGGCGCCGGTGAAGGCGGAGGACCCGGAGGTCGCTCCGATGATCGCGCGGTGCGTGCGGGAGAAGAAGACGCTGGTCGCGACGTTCAACCAGGACTGCCTCAAGCTGGCCGACGTCGTGGTCGTCGACGTGCAGTGCGACTACGTGAAGCAGGACCTGGGGGACCTGAGCACGGGCGAGACGGACATGCGGGCGCTGGAGGCGACGTTGCGGGCGATCGGGGCGACGATCCCGCCGAAGGCGATGGTGTTGATCGAGACGACGGTGGCGCCGGGGACGACGGAGTTCGTGGCGTGGCCGATCCTGAAGAAGGCGTTCGCGGTGCGGGGGATCAAGTCGGAGCCGATCCTGGCGCACAGCTTCGAGCGGGTGATGCCTGGGAAGCACTACGTGGCCTCGATCCGGGATTTCTGGCGGGTATGCGCGGGGTGCAACGAGGCGGCGCGGAAGCGGGTGGTGAAGTTCCTGCACGAGGTGCTCAACACGCGGGACTTCCCGTTGACGGTGATGGACCGGCCGATCGAGTCGGAGACGACGAAGATCGTCGAGAACTCGTACCGGGCGACGATCCTGGCGTTCCTGGACGAGTGGTCGGTGTTCGCGGAGCGGAACGGGGTGGATCTGATCAAGGTGATCGATGCGATCAAGATGCGGCCGACGCACAACAACATGATCTTCCCGGGGCCGGGGATCGGGGGGTACTGCCTGCCGAAGGACGGGGGGCTCGGGTACTGGTCGTACAGGCATATGTTGGGGTTCCAGGACGAGCGGTTCAAGCTGACGACGAAGGCGATCAACGTGAACGACACGCGGGCGTTGCACGTGGCGGAGCTGGCGCGGGATGCGCTCAGGAACATGGGGCGGCACGTGGCGGGGGCGGACGTGTTGTTGTGCGGGGCGTCGTACCGGGAGGACGTGGGGGACACGCGGTACAGCGGGTCGGAGATGGTGGTGCGGAAGCTGACGGAGATGGGGGCGCAGCTGCGGGTGCACGACCCGTACGTGGAGCACTGGTACGAGTTCGAGCAGCAGGACACGTATCCGGCGCCGGGGTTGTCGTGGGCTCGGTTCTTCCACAACCAGGAGGAGCTGAAAGGGTTGCGGGTGCAGCAGGACCTGCGGGAGGCGTTGCGGGGGGTGGAGTGCGTGGTATTGGCGGTGCGGCACGCGCCGTACCTGAAGCTGGAGCCGGACGACGTGGTGAAGTGGGCGGGGGGGCCGCTGGCGGTGATCGACTGTTTCGGGATCCTGACGGACGCGAAGATCCGGCGGTATTTCGAGCTGGGGTGCGAGGTGAAGGCGTTGGGGAGGGGGCACTTGAAGAGGATCAAGGACGGGGTGGCGGCGGGGAGGGGGAGAGCGGGATCACGACCCCGAGCCGGCAGGGGAGCCGCGTAGCGCTTCGACCCTTCGACCCCTCGACCACGCCCGGGGCAGGCGGGCGGAGGCGCGGAGGATTTCGATCTCGACGATTTCGCCGTCGGCGGTGGTGAAGAGGGCGATTCCGTCGGCGAGTTCCTCGGCGCCGTCGGGGCGCTTGCGGGACAGGCGGATGACGAGGACGTCGGCTTCGGGGTCGTAGTGGATCTTCATCGGCCCCTCGGGTAGCGGTTGGCGGGAAACGCGGTCACGACGGTGGGCGGCAAGGTGTTCGGGTCGACGACGACGAGGAGCGGTCGTCCGTGGAACCGACGGGGAAAGTGCCGGACGCATCGGACGAGGGCGCCGTCGCGGCTTGTTGATTCGGGTTCGTACCATGTCGCGAGCACCTCGTCTTCGCGGATACGGAAAAGCCGCATCCGGTTCTTCGCGTGTCGGCTGAAGACTAGCATGAACTCGGCCTCGCATCGAACGTCCGGCACCGTGTCGGCGCGAGCGAGGGCATCGCGGGGACAAGGCCGAGTGTTGCGCGGCGGGAGGCCGGTGCGGGCATTCGGCACGGGCAAGGGCGGCGGTCGCACTCGCGCCGCGAGGCCCGCTGCGCGGGCCAGCGGCGCTACGTGGCGACCCTACCGGATCTTCGGGTCCACGACGACGACGTTCATGGGGGGTGGCATGGGCGAACGGAGTTTGCCGGTGGGGGAAGCCGGGCTCGGGGCGGGCAAGCTCAGGGCGGTAGGCCTACCATGACTCGCAGGCCAGCCCTTCCACCGCCGAGAAGTGCGCATCGCGGCTCAGCAGGGTCAGGTCGTGCTGCCGAGAGACGGCAGCAATCCAGAGGTCGTTCTCGGGAATCGGGTTCCCGACGGCCCGCAGGCGGGTCTTGAGCGCCCCGTAGTGGCGAGCGGTGTCAACGTCGCACGAGAGCAGGGCGGCCGCCGCGGCGAACTCCTCGATCGTGCGCACGTTTTCTTCGGGTCGGGACGACTTGAGCGCGCCGAACAGCAGTTCGCCGACGACCACGACCGGGACGAACACCTCGTCGACATCGGCGAGGCGGCTGCGAACGGCGGGATCGGCCGAGAGGAGGGCGATCACCGCGTTGGTGTCGAGCAGGAGCCTACCAGCCATCGGTATCCACCCGGCCGCACCCCTGGTCGACGGCGCGGGAGAGTTCGTCGGCCTGGTCGGCCGGCAGGGTATTGGCAAATCTCAGGAGCTCGGCCCCGGGCACGCCGCGAGGGGAGGAGGCGGTGAGGTGGCGAGCGAACTCGACGACCTGCCGCTGCTGCTCGAGGGGAAGGGCCTCGAGCTGTCGGATCAACTCGTCGTGGACGCGAGGATCCAGCATCGCGCGCCTCCGTCCTGATCCGCGGCCGTGGTTGACCGGGTGGTCGAACCACCCGAGCTCACGAATCTCCTTCATCCTGGTCCTGCCTTCCTGCACCGTCAAGCGGTTGCCGAGCCCACCACCGAGGCTGGGTGAGGGCATCGCGGGGACGAGGCCGAGTGTTGCGCATCAAGCGCGCGAGGCATCCGGCAGGGGCAAGCCGATCTTCGGGTCCCCGACGACGACCACGACGACGACTACGACGACGTTGGGAGAGAGAGGCAGGAATCGAGGGAAGAGAGGGTGAGGGCGCGGGAGGAGGGATCGAGGGGGGTCTTGGAGACGAGGGAGGAGAGGACGGAGAGGATGCGCTTGAGGCGTTGGTAGGGGGTGTCGGGGGGCGTGCGGCGCGAGGTGACGAGGAGGTCGTCGAGCTTGCCGCCGGCGGCGAGGTAGGGGGCGACGCAATCGACGACATCGGCGACGGCGCGGACCTGGACGCGCTCGGATTCCGCCCAGCGAGCGACGGGGAGGAGGGCGTCGGGTTGGGATTCGAGGGGCCAGAGGGCGTTCCAGGAAGAGACGGGGAGTTGGGGGAGCTGCTCAGCGGGAGGAAGCTGCCGCGTGACCTGGTCCTGGAGCAGGAAGACGTGGATGGCGCGGTAGAGGAACTTCGCGTCGAGGTTGACGCGGGGGTCGCGGGAGATCTGGAGAATCGTATCGGACTGCCAGGGGTGGCCGCCGTTGTGGAAGAGCGCTCGATCGGAGTCGTAGATGTGCTCGAAGAGGTAGCGACCGACCTCGAGGGCGAACTCGAGGGTATGGCGGCGGAGGTTCTGTTCGATGAAGGCGACGGCGGCGGAGACGAGGGAGGGCTCAGCGACAGGGCTCCGCGCGACCGCGGTCCCCTCGACGGGGCTCGGGGTGTTGGACGGGGCAGGCAGGGGGGACGGAGCGGGAGGAGAAGAGGCGGTGACGGAGGCTCGGATGCGGCGGATGTCGGCGGCGAGGGACGCGCGGAGGGAGGGGGAGAAGCGGTGGAGCTGGAGCCAGCGTTGGACGACGAGGGCGAGGCGGTGGATGGCGAGGTCGGGGCGTTTCGGGGGGCGCTTGCGACGGGGGCGGTGGGG
>CAZMRP010000276.1:0-6822 GCA_964568275.1 uncultured Myxococcales bacterium | reverse complement strand
AGCTCGCGGCGGCGCGTCCGGGTCTCGGTCGCCGCCGCCGCCCGGCGCAGCCGGAAGCGCCGCGGCAGCCTCGCGTGCCGGGCGCGCGAATGCTCCAGCAGCCGCGCTCGCCGCTCGATCCGGCCGAACAGCCGCAGCAACTCCGTCTGCAGCGCGACGTCGTCCCCCTCGTCGTCGCGATCCTCCACCACGTCCAGGGCGCGGGTCTCGCCGCGCCGCAGGCGCTCGCCGAGCGCCCGGATGCCGGGCACGGCCAGCGGGGATGCCAGCAGCGCCTCGCGCACCTTGCGCTCGCCCGACTCGATCCGCCGCGCGACCTCGACCTCCCGCTCCCGCGTCAGCAGGTCGGCGGAGGAAATCTGGCGCAGGTAGGCGCGGATCGGGTCCGGCGAGCGCGCTTCGACCGGGTCGGCACCGTCCTCTTCGATCGGCGGCCCTTCGCCCGGCGGCCGGTTGGCCCGGTCCTCCTTGCGCCTGGTGCGCCGCTCCTCCTTTTCCCGACGTTTCTCCTGCCGCGCCAGTTCCTTCTGGCGCTTGTTGACCGAAGGCCGGCCGCGCTGCGCCATCAGACGCCCCGCCGTCCGGCCGCGGGCCGCGCGCTGCGAAGGAAGCTGTCTGGACCTGCCGACATCCGTGCCCTCTCCTCGCGCCTCGCGACACGCCCCGGGGCGCCTACCGCGAGGGTTCTGGGTCCATCGCTCGCGTGCGTCTCGCCCACCAGCCGACAGACGGGTCCGTCCCGGCGCACGGGACAGGAAACGTGCGAAAGCTAGCACATCGGGAGCTCGAAGTCCCGCCGATCCGACGGGCAGACTTCCGCCCGGGCGGGTCACCCGCCGCCCGTCGGACCCCGCGTGCGCAACGCCGCCAGCATCTCCATCAGGTGTTGCGTCTCGCCCTCGTGGCTGATCGCCAGCCGGAGGTTCAGCTCGGCACCGTTGAAATCCCCGTCGGCCACGGCGTCGAGCGTCGCCTGGTAGTAGCGCTGGGCGGCGGGGTTGCGCAGCGACTCGCGCGCGGTCTGCGGGCGCGCCACGACCCACTCCTCGTCGTAGCGCAGCCGGCCTTCCTCGAGCCCCGCATCGTAGGCCCGCCGGAGGTCGGGGTCGATCAGCACGCCGTACGCCTCGGTCATCCGCTTGTAGATCGCGTACACCCGGCCCCGCACCGGCTCCGGCGTCCCGCGATGCCGGTCGGGATGGAGTTGGACGGAGCGGCGGTGGAACGCCTTGCGGATCACCTCCTGCGGGTCGTTCGGATTGACCGCGAGGACCTGGTAGTACGAGCTGGTGTCGAGCGCCTCGTAGGCGCGTTGCACCGCCCCGGCCCAGCGCTGGAACTCCGCGTCGTCCATCGCCCCGTCAGCCCCCGAACAGCGTGAGCCGGATGCGCTGCGCACGACCGGTCTTCGTGTCGATCGCGGTGGCGCTGAAGATGCCGTCGGTATCGATCTCGAAGGTCACCTTGATCGACACCGACCCGCGAGGGCCGCGTGGGAGGTCCTCGAGCGTCATCTCCCCGAGCACGACGTTCTCGGCGACCTTCTTGCCCTCCCCCTGGCAGACCCGGATCAGCACCGTGGTCTGGTCCTCGCCGGTGGTGGCGAACAGCCGGCTCTTCTCCACCGGGACCTGCGAGTTGCGCCGGATGATCGGCTCGACGTTGCCGCCGACGGTCTGGATCCCCAGCGTCATCGGGGTGACGTCGATCAGCACCGGGGCGGGCCGCGGGGCCGCTGCGCGGCCGGTGAGGATCGATTGCACCGCCTCGGCCTGCAGCGCGGGCATCGCCGCGACGTCGAGCGTGGGGGGGAGCGGCATCCTGGCGCCGCCGGCCGGCGAACCCGGATGGGCGACGGGCAGACCCAGACCGGTGGGCGGCTCGAGCGTCATGCGCAGCTCGCGCGTGCCGCGCGGCGGCGCCGTGGCCCGTGACGGCAGGGGCGGAGGCGGGGACGGCGGGCTCCCGGAACGGGCCGTCATCGGGACCGCCTGCAGCGGTCCCTCGCGCGCCGGCTCCTCGATCGTCAGGCCCGGCTGCTCCAGGATGGCGGCCAGCGACACCCCGCGCACCGGCGTCGCCGCGGCGTCCCGCGAACGTCCCGCCGGCTGCGCCGGGACCGGCCACATCGCCGGCCCGCCGACCAGGGAGAAGGCCTGGATCGCGGCACCGAGCGACACGACGGTGTCGGGCTGGAGCTTGTCGAGCGGCGGGCGGAGGAAGTACTTGGTCACCCGTTCGCGCAGCAACGGGACCCGGGTCGTGCCGCCGACCAGGATGATCTGGTCGATCGATGTCAGCGTGCAGCCGGCGAGCCGCAGCGCCTCGTCGCAGACGTCGAAGCTCATGTCGACCAGATCGCCGCACGCCTCGTTGAACTGCTCGCGGCTCATCTCGTACTGGAAGTCGACGCGACGGCCCGCGATCTCCACCCCGCGCTCCGTGAAGCCCGCCACCAGCCAGTCCGTGAGCTGGCACTTGATCCGCTCGGCGGCCAGGAACATCCGCTGGTGGAACTCGCCGTTCTCCCGCGGATGCAGCCCGGTCTGGGCCTGGAACGCCTTGGCCATCCGGTCGAAGATCCGCTTGTCGAAGTCGTCGCCGCCGAGCAGCGTGTTGCCGGCCGTCGCCAGCACCTCGTAGACCTGCCCCCGCAGCTCGAGGATCGTCATGTCGAAGGTGCCGCCGCCGAAGTCGTAGACCGCGATCCGCTCGTTCTCGGCGCCGCGCTCCAGCCCGTAGGCCAGCGCCGCCGCCGTCGGCTCGTTGATGATCCGCAGCACCTCGAACCCGGCGCGTTCCCCCGCCTGCCGCGTGGTCGTCCGCTGGACGTCGTTGAAGTTCGCCGGGACCGTGATCACCGCCTGCGGCACCGGCAGCCCCGTCGCCTGCTCGGCGACCTGCTTGAGGTACGCCAGGATCATCCCCCCGACGTCGGTCAGCGTGTACTCGCGACCGTGCGACCGGATCGTCGGGACCCCGTTCTCCCCGGCGTGGATGCGGAACGGATAGGCGGCCGCGGCCCAGGAGTTCTCCTCCTGCCGCATGTCGCGGCCGATGAACCGCTTGGTGGAGAAGAAGGTGTTCTCCTGGTCGAGCACCATGCGTTCCTTGGCCCGCTGGCCCACCAGGATCCGTCCGTCGGGCAGGATCGACACCACCGAGGGGATGATCCCGTGCCCCTGCGTGTCGCGCAGCAGCCGCGGCTGCCCGTCGGGCATGCCGACGGAGGCCAGACTGGTGGTCGTCCCCAGGTCGATCCCGACAGCAAGTCCCTTCGCCACGGCCGGCAGAATAGCAACAGATCAGGTCGGATTCCAAGTCATCGGTGTGCGGCAGCGAGCGATCGTCGCCGGGTGAGCCGGGCGGGACGGCGACGGCGCTCGCCGACCCGCAGAACTACCAGAGATGACCGATCGTGAGCCACGGAATCGCGATCAGCCAGTCGATGTAGTTCCACCAGTCGGGGTGCAACGGGAAGTGCAGGCCGAAATCCACGGCGAGGGCGTCGGTGTGGAAGCGGAACCCGAGCAGCGCCGTCGGGTAGTTGCGCGAGGTCGTGGAATGCTGCCAGCCCTCGGCCGCCGGACACCGGTTCTGGTCGTCCGGCGTGCCGTCGCAGGTCCAGTCGTCCAGCCCCAGCAGGGCCAGATGGACGAACCCGAGCAGCATGCTGGCGAAGTCGCCGAGCCGGATGCGACCGGCGACCCACGGCATCACCAGGAAGTCGGCGTCGTACGCCCCCTCGTCGCAGGTCGTCGTGGCGGTGGACCCGCTGCCCGTGGTCACGCACTGCGGCTTGTGCCACTGCGGCGCCGAGACGAACGCCAACCCGACGTCCAACTCCGCCTTGTCGCTCCACAGGCTGAACAGCGGGCCAATCCCGATCAGCATCAGGTAGTCGAGCCCCAGGGCGCTCATCGGCCAGTAGTTGCGGTAGAACGGGAAGATCAGCTCGGCAAACGCCGCGATCGACATGTAGTCGTTGTGGTAGAACGCGTACTTGGCCGCCAGGTCGATGGTGAAGAACGTCAGCCCCGCGCCGACGTCGACGTCGCCGTTGATCCCGTACTGGAGGCCGAAGGCCCCCATGTAGCCGATGTAGTGCGCGTAGACGTCCCCCTCCCGCAGCGTGCGCGCCGTCGGCAACGCCTCGAGTTGCGTCCAACCCGGGTCGCCCGCGGGCGGCGGAGGATCCTCCACCGCGGTCGGGGCATCCGGGTCGACCGGTGGGGCATCCGGGTCGACCGGAGGAGCATCCGGGGCGACCGGAGGGGCATCCGGCGCGACGGGCGGCGGGTTCGGCGGCGGCTGCACGGGCGGCGCCTGCATCCCCGGCGGCGGCTGCACCGGCGGCGGCGGGTTCGTCGACGGCGGCGGCGACTCGGGCCCGACCGGCTGGATGATCACCTCGGGCGGGATGTCGCCGGGCGGCGGCGGGGCGTTCGGGTCGTACGGCTGGGTCTGCCCGGCGGCCGGGGCCCCGACCGCCAGCACGAGCAGCGCTGCGACCACCCAGGGGAAGCTGCGGACCGGATCTGCCGTGCGGTTCGCCATCTGCTCAACTTCTTCCTGGCCGCTCAGGCCTCCTCGTCGTCGGCCGCTCCACCGCCGTCGCCGCCCGCGTCCGGGTCGCTCGCCGGCGCCTCGACCTCCTCCTCGGGCTTCACCGGCTCGGCCGGCTCGGCGACGGCCTCGCCGTTGTCCTCGGCCTCGGCCCACTTCTCCACCGCGACGATCCGCTCGTTCTCGCCCAGGCGGATGATGCGGACGCCCTGGGTGTTGCGGCCGATGCAGGAGACCTCGCGGACGCGGCAGCGCAGCACGGTGCCGGCGTCGCTGATCAGCATGATGTGGTCGGCCTCGCCGACGGTGAGCTGCCCCACCACGGGGCCGTTGCGTTCGGTGGTCTTGATGTCGATCAGGCCCTTGCCGCCGCGGTTCTGCGGGCGGTACTCGGTGACCCGCGTGCGCTTGCCGTAGCCGTGGGTGCAGACGGTGAGGATCGCCGCGTCGGGGTCGACCCCTTCGGCCGGGCCGGGCGGCGTGCCGCCCTCCGGCGCGCACTCCGCCGGCGCCTCGCCCTCCCCCGCCGATTCGACGGGCTCCCCCGCCGCCTCGTCGGGGTCCGGCGGCGGCGGCTCGGACATGATCGCCGCGACGCCGCGGGGCAGCGACTCCATCGACACCACGACGTCGCCTTCGCCGAGCGAGATGCCGCGGACGCCGCGGCTGGCCCGGCCCATCGGCCGCGCCTGCGCCTCGGGGAACCGGATCGCCATCCCGCCGCTGGTGCCGAGCAGGATGTCGCCGTGGCCCTGGGTCAGGGTGGCGCCGACGAGCTGGTCGTCCTCGTCGAGGACCAGGCCGACGATGCCCTTCTGGCGGGCGGCGGAGGCGTACTCGAGCAGCGAGGTCTTCTTGACGTAGCCCTTGCGGGTGGCGGTGACGACGAAGCGGCCCTCGGCGAACGCGCCGACGGGGAGGATCGCCGCGACCTTCTCGTCGGGCTCCATGCCGACGAAGTTGACGATGGCGCGGCCCTTGGCCGCGCGGCCGCCCTCGGGCACGTCGTAGACCTTCTTGGCGTAGACGCGGCCGCGGTCGGAGAAGAACAGTACGTGGTCGTGCGTCGAGGCGACGAACAGGTCGCGGACGAAGTCCTCCTCGCGCACGTCCATCCCGGTGACGCCGCGGCCGCCGCGACGCTGGGCCCGGTACTGGTGCGCGGCGTTGCGCTTGATGTACCCCTGGTGGGAGATGGTCACCACCATGTCCTCGCGCTGGATGATGTCCTCGAGGTCGATGTCGCCGACGTCGTTGACGATCTCGGTGCGGCGCTGGCCCCCGTGGACCCGGGCGACCTCCTCCAGTTCCTGGACGATCAGCGCGTCGAGCAGCTTGTCGTCGGCGAGGATCGCCTGGAGCCGGGCGATCTCCTTGTGCAACGCCTCCAACTCGGCCTGGATCTTCTCCCGCTCGAGCCCGGTCAGCCGCGCGAGCCGCATGTCGAGGATCGCCTGCGCCTGCCGCTCCGACAGCTCGAACCGCTGCATCAGGTTGGTCCGCGCCTCGGGCGTCGTCGCCGACCCGCGGATGACCTGGATCACCTCGTCGATGTGGTCGATCGCCTTGAGCAGCCCCTCGAGGATGTGGGCCTGCGCCTCGGCCTGCGCCAGCTCGAAGCGACTGCGGCGCGTCACCACCACCCGGCGGTGGTCGACGAATCGCAGCAGCGCCTCGCGCACCGAGAGCACCAGGGGACGGCCGTCGACGATCGAGAGGTTGATCACGCCGAAGCTGGTCTGGAGCGGCGTCAGCTTGAACAGCTGGTTCAACACCACCTGTCCCACCGCCTCGCGCTTCAGCTCCACGACCATGCGGATCCCGTCGCGGTCCGACTCGTCCCGCAGGTCGGAAATTCCCTGCACGCGCTTCTCGCGCACCAGGTCGGCGATCTTCTCGATCAGCCGCGCCTTGTTCACCTGGTACGGGATCTCCGTGACTATGATCGTCTCGCGCCCGGTCTTGGGGTGCTCCTCGATCCGCACCCGCCCGCGGATCACCACCGAGCCGCGCCCGGTGCGCATCGCCTGGCGCACGCCGGCCGTGCCGCAGATCAAGCCACCCGTCGGGAAGTCGGGTCCCGGCAGCAGCTGGAACAGCTCGTCGTCGGAGACCTCGGGGTCGCGGATCAGCCGCACCGTGGCCGCGACGACCTCCCCCAGGTTGTGCGGCGGGATGTTGGTCGCCATGCCGACGGCGATGCCGTTGGCGCCGTTGACCAGCAGGTTGGGGAACTTCGCCCGAAGGACCAGCGGC
>CAZMRP010000275.1:0-6843 GCA_964568275.1 uncultured Myxococcales bacterium | reverse complement strand
ACCCACGACCGCTACTTCCTCGACAACGTCGCCGGCTGGATCCTCGAGCTGGACCGCGGCCACGGCATCCCCTGGAAGGGCAACTACAGCTCGTGGCTCGAGCAGAAACAGCAGCGGCTCGCGCGCGAGGAGAAGGCCGACCAGCGCCGGCAGCGCACCCTGGCCCGCGAGCTGGACTGGATCCGCATGTCGCAGAAGGCGCGGCAGGCCAAGGGCAAGGCGCGCGTCAACGCCTACGAGCAGCTGCTGAGCCAGGAGACCGAGCAGCGGCGCGAGGAGCTGTCGATCTACATCCCCCCGGGTCCGCGGCTCGGGAACCGGGTCGTCGAGTTCCAGGACGTCTCCAAGGCCTTCGGCGACCGCGTGGTCCTCGACAAGCTGTCGTTCGTGCTGCCGCCGGGCGCGGTGCTCGGCGTGATCGGCCCGAACGGCGCCGGCAAGACCACCCTGCTCAACCTGCTCACCGGACGCCTGCAACCCGACGCCGGGACGATCCAGCTCGGCGACACGGTCCAGCTGGCCTACGTCGACCAGTCCCGCGACGCGCTCGACGGCTCCAAGACCGTCTGGCAGGAGATCTCCGGCGGCCAGGAGCTGTTGCGGCTCGGCGAGCGCGAGGTCAACTCGCGGGCCTACGTCGCCAGCTTCAACTTCCTCGGCCAGGACCAGCAGAAGCTGGTCGAGAACCTGTCCGGCGGCGAACGCAATCGCGTGCACCTGGCCAAGCTGCTCAAGACGGGCGCCAACGTCCTGCTGCTCGACGAGCCGACGAACGACCTCGACGTCAACACCCTGCGCGCCCTCGAGGAGGCCCTCGAGGAGTTCGCCGGCAGCGCGATCGTCGTCAGCCACGACCGCTGGTTCCTCGACCGCATCGCGACGCACATCCTGGCGATCGAGGACGACGGCACGATCGTCTGGTTCGCCGGCAACTGCCAGGACTACGAGGCCGACCGCCGACGCCGGCTGGGCCAGGCCGCCGCCACCCCGCACCGCTACGTCCACCGCAAGCTCGCCGGTTAGCCGGGGCGCCACGCGGCCCGCGACGCGCTCCGTCCTACGCGCAGGTCAGCCAGAGGATCGGCACGCCGGTGGCCAGCACGGCGAGCGTCGAGACGGCCCCGAACTTGAGGTACTCGCGGAATCCCAGGACGTAGTCGTCCCGCGCCCGCTCGGCCACGATGATGTTCGCCACCGACCCGACCAGCGTCAGGTTGCCGGCCACGGTCGTGACGTAGGCCAGCAGCACCCAGCCGAACTCGGGGTGCCCGAGGGCCCCCAGGTACGGCCCGGTCAGCAGCACCATCGGCACGTTGGAGACGACGTTCGACCCGGCGACCAGCAGCCCGGTGAGCGAGGCGATCCCCGGCGCGTCCCCGAGGTGGAACGACGGCGCCGCGGCCTGCCAGGCGCGGTCGACCAGCCCGGTCCTGGCCAGCCCCACCGTCACCACGAACAGTCCGCAGAAGAACACCAGCAGGCTCCAGTCGACCCGCGCCAGCACCTCCCGCGGCTCGTGGCGCTCCCACAGCACGAGCAGCGCCACGCCGGCCAGCACGGTGAACCCGAGGTCGCCGCCGGCGAAGAAGCCGACGACGATCCCGCCCGTGACCACCAGCGACGGCCACAGCCCGCCGTTGGTCGGAGCGGGCTGCGCCTCACCGACGTCCGCCGCGAAACTCGCCGGCAGCTTGCGGTGGTAGTAGACCCACAACAGCCCGAGGTTCACCGCCAGGCCGACGGCGGCGGCGGGGCCGGCGCGCAGCAGGAACGCGCCGAAGCCGTACCCCGACAAGCTGCCGATGATCATGTTCTGCGGGTTGCCGACCAGCGTGGCGGCCGAGCCGATGTTGGCCGAGGTCGCGAGCGCGATCAGGAACGGGCCGAACGGCAGCTTCGCCCGCCGGCACAGCTCGAGCACCACCGGCGTGAAGAACACGCACACCGCGTCGTTGACCAGCACCGCCGCCAGCAGCCCCGGCAGGATCGCCGTGGCGGCCAGCAGGCCCCACGGGGTGCGGCAGCGGTGCAGCAGCGCCCCGGCCGCACGGTGGAAGAACCCCGCGCGGTCGAGGTACGCCGTCAGCATCATCATCCCGAACAGCAGGACGATCGTGGCCTGGTCGACGGCGGCGTAGGACTCCGCCGGGGTCAGCACGCCGGCGACGACCATCAGCACGGCGCCGAGCAGCGCCCCGGCCGGCCGGCCGATCTGCAGCAGCCGCAGCCGCCGCGTGGCGATCAGCACGTAGGTCAGCGAGAAGATCGCAACGGCGACGTACGTCACGGCCGGCGGTGTCCCACCGCCGCCCCCCGCTGTCAAGGCCGCCGGGCCCGGTCCCGCCCCACGCTCCCGGACCGCGCTTGACGCTCGCGCCGAGATCGGCTCGACTGGCGGCGATGCGCCAGACCTCCCGCCGCCGCTCCGCGACCGGACCAACCACCGCGCAGGCGCCCCGCCGCCGCTCCGCCGCTCCGCTCCGACCCCGTCCCGCGACGCCGGCCGCGGACCCCGCGACCGTCCGCGCGCTCCACGAGCGGGTCAAGGAGCTGAACTGCCTGTACTCGATCTCCAAGCTCGTCCACCAGCGCCGGACCTCGCTCGACCGCATCCTCACCGGCGCGGTCTCGATCATCGCCGCGGCCTGGCAGTACCCCGAAATCACGGCCGCACGCATCACGGTCAACGGCACCCGGCAGCAGTCGCCCCGCTTCCGCGCGACCGAGTGGATGCAGCAGGCTCCCGTGGTGGCGCACGGCGAAGTCGTCGGCAACGTCACCGTGGCGTACCTCGAGCTGCGCCCCGCGGCCGACGAGGGCCCGTTCCTGCTCGAGGAGCGCAACCTGCTCAACGTCGTGGCCCAGCGCCTGGGCGAGATCGTCGAGCACCAGCAGGTCGACCAGCGGCTGTCCCGCTACCGCGAGGAGCTGCGCGAGCTGGCCGCACAGCTGACGCGGACCGAGGAGCGCGAGCGACGCGAGATCGCACAGGAGCTGCACGACCACATCGGCCAGTCGCTGGCCCTGGCCAAGATCAGGCTCGGCGTGCTGCGCGAGGCCGCCCGCGCCTGCGGCTTCGACGACAAGCTGCGCGAGGTCCAGGAGCTGGTCGGCCAGACGATCGCCGACACCCGCTCGCTGATCTTCGAGATCAGCCCGCCCGTGCTGCACGAGTTCGGCCTCGGTCCGGCGCTGGAGTGGCTGGCCGAGCGGATGCAGCGCCAGCTGCAGCTGGCGCTGGTGGTGGAGGTCGACACCGGGGGCTGGGAGCCGGACGACGAGCTGCGCGGCGCGCTGTTCCGCTCGGCGCGCGAGCTGCTGGCCAACGTCGCCCGGCACGCCCACGCGCGCCACGTGCGGGTCGTGCTGCGGCGCGTCGAGTCGATCCTCGAGCTGCGCGTCGAGGACGACGGCGTCGGCTTCGACGCCGCCCGCACCGAGGCGCTCGCCGTGCGCGACGGGGGCTTCGGCCTGTTCAGCATCCGGGAGCGCCTGGAGGGGCTCGGCGGTGCGATGACCGTCGACTCCCGGCCGGGCGACGGGACGCGCGTGACGCTCTCCGTGCCGGGGGAGGTGCCGCCGTGACGATCCGGATCCTGCTGGTCGACGACCACCAGATCGTCTGCGACGGGCTGCGGCTCGTGCTCGAGCAGCAGTCCGGGATGGAGGTGGTCGGCGTGGCCCACGACGGCCGCCACGGCGTGCGCCTGGCGCAGGAGCTGCGGCCCGACGTCGTGATCCTCGACGTCGCGATGCCCGACCTCAACGGCCTCGAGGCCGCACGGCAGCTGCTCGAGCAGCAGCCGCAGCTCCGCATCGTCGCACTGTCGATGCACTCCGACCGCCGCTACGTCGCCGGGATGCTCGAGGCCGGCGCCCAGGGCTACCTGCTGAAGGACTGCGCGGCCGAGGAACTGGCGGACGCGATCCGCACCGTGGTCGGCGGCCGCGTCTACCTCAGCCCGAGCGTCAGCGGACAGGTGGTCGAGGCACTCCGGCAGCGCAACCTCGAGCAGGCCGGACCCGCCGCGAGGCTCACGCCGCGCGAGCGCGAGGTGCTGCAGCTGCTGGCCGAGGGCCACGCGACCCGCCGCATCGCGCAGCGCCTGCACCTGAGCGTCAAGACCGTCGAGACGCATCGCCGCCAGCTGATGGAGAAGCTCGACCTGCACAGCGTCGCCGACCTGACCCGCTACGCGCTCCGCGAAGGCATCACGACCCTCGACCGCTGACCCGCCCGCCTCGACCGCGCCGTCTGCCCGCCCCGGCCCGCGCCTTCGGCGCAGCGCCTTCGTGCCTCCGGCGCAGCCGCTTTCCGCGCCCGCCCGATGGGCGGCGGACGCGGCTCGGACTACGAGTGTCGACTGCCGGACCGCGGCAGCGACGAGCCGCGGCCGCAGCAGAAGGAGGAGCGGATGAGCGCGGACATCTTCGGAGACCTGCAGGACTGGGGACGCGTGCTCGAGGCGCTCGAGCGCCTGCGGCTGCAGCACGAACTGGAAGCCCACCAGCCGGGACTGGCGCGCATCCTGCGCTACCGCGGCAACTGGCAGCTGACGGAGAGCGTGCTGCGCGCGGCCGTCGACCTCGAGCGGCGCGACGACGTGCTGGCGGCCGAGGTGCTGCACGTGCTGGTCGACGCCGAGTCGAACCTCGAGACCCGGGTGCTCGCCGCCCGCGCCGCCGGCGCCCTGCTGCGGCGTCCGGCGCCGCAGGGCTCGTCGTTCGACGAACGGCGGGCGCTCGAGACGATCGAGGACGTGGCGCGGCAGCCCGGACCCCCGGTGCTCCGGCAGGCCGCGGCTGACGCGTTGCAGGCGCTCCGCGCGCGCGGGCGGTGAGGCACCGGCGGGCCCGTGGTCGTTCCTGGGGGCGGTCCCGCGGCGCGGCCGCCGGATCGGTGCAGGAGGTGGATGATGCGACTCGCAGTGCCGAAGGAAATCCTGGCCAACGAACGACGCGTGGCGGTCACGCCGGACGGCGTTCCGCAGTACGCCAAGCTGGGGTTCCAGGTGTTCGTGGAGCAGGGGGCCGGCGCCGGGATCTTCGCCGGGGACGACGCGTACCGCGACGCCGGGGCCACCGTGGTTTCCGACACCGTCGGGCTGTTCGGCTCGGCCGACCTCGTGTTGAAGGTCAAGCAGCCGGAGCTCAACGCGCGGCTCGGGCGGCACGAGGCGGAGATGGTCCGCCGCGAGTCGACGCTGGTCACGTTCCTCCACCCCGCGGCGCCGGGCAGCCACGCGCTGATCCGGATGCTCGCCGAGCGGCGGGTGACGGCCTTCACGATGGACGGCATTCCCCGCACCTCGCGCGCCCAGCGCATGGACGCCCTGACCTCGATGAGCACCGTCACCGGCTACAAGTCGGTGCTGCTGGCCGCCTGCCGGCTGCCGACCTTCGTACCGATGACCGCCACCGCCGTCGGCGCGCTCAAGCCGGCGCGGGTGCTGGTCGTCGGCGCGGGCGTCGTCGGACTCCAGGCGCTCGCGACCGCCAAGCGCCTCGGCGGCGTCGTCTCCGCGGTGGACATCCGGCCCGAGGCGCGCGAGGCCGCAGGCAGCCTGGGCGCCAAGGTCCCCGCCTTCGAGGTTCCGGCCGAACTGGCCCGCGGCGCGGGCGGCTACGCCCTGGCCCTGCCCCCGGACTGGCTGACCAAGGAACGCGCGGCGCTGGCGCCGCTGGTCGCCGAGTCCGAGATCGTCGTGCTCAGCGCGCTGGTCCCCGGCGAGCAGGCCCCGGTGCTGGTCACCGAGGAGTTGGTCCGCGGCATGCGTCCCGGCGCCGTCATCGTCGACGTGTCGATCGACCAGGGCGGCAACTGCGCCCTGACCCGCCCGGGCGAGGAGCGCGAGGTGCACGGGGTCACGGTCATGGGGCTGCAGAACATCCCCGGCAGCGTGGCCGTCCACTCGACCCAGCTCTACGCGACCAACATGCTCGAGTACGTCCGCAACCTCTACAAGCAGCCCGGCGTGCCCGACTGGGACGACGACATCGTCCGGTCCTCGCTGGTCGTCCGCGACGGCCGCATCGTCCACGCCGGCGCGCTCAAGGCGATGGAGCAGGCCTGAGATGATCGACCTGGCCATCGCCGTCGCGGTGTTCGCCGTCGCCCTGTTCCTCGGCTGGCTGCTGATCCGCCGCGTGCCGGCGCTGCTGCACACGCCGCTGATGTCGATGACCAACGCCATCTCGGCCGTCACGGTGCTCGGGGCGCTGGTGCTGTTCGCGGTCCCCCGCGAGCCGCTGTACCAGGCCCTCGCGGGCGCGGCGATCGTGCTGGCGATGTTCAACGTCGTCGGCGGCTTCGCCATCACCGATCGGATGCTGCGGCTGTTCCGCCGGAGGTCGAACCAGCCATGAGCGGCGCCTGGGGCCTGGCGATCGACGGCGGCATCATCGCCGTCCTGTTCCTCGGCATCGGCCAATTCCGCACGCCGCTCGGCGCGCGGCGCGGCAACGGCATCGCCGCCCTCGCCCTGCTGCTGGCGGCCGTCGCCGTCGTCCTGCGCCACCCGCTCGACGCCTGGGCCGTCGTGCTCGGGACGGCCGTCGCCGGCTCGCTGCTCGGCCTGCTTGCCGCCGCCCGCGTGACGATGATCCAGCTCCCGGGGATGGTGGCGTTCCAGCACGGCGCCGGCGGCGTCGCGGCCTGCCTGATCTCGCTGGTCGAGGTGCTCGACGGCGCCGCCGGTCCTCCGACCGCCGGCCGGGTCGCCGGCCTGCTCGGCCTGCTGGTCGGCGCCGCCACGTTCAGCGGTTCGATGATCGCCAGCGGCAAGCTGTTCGGCGTGCTGCGCTCGACGCCCCGACGCCTGCCGGGGCACGGCGTCCTGACCG
>CAZMRP010000274.1:0-6849 GCA_964568275.1 uncultured Myxococcales bacterium | reverse complement strand
AGGGGAGAGGGCCGGCCGTCGCCAGCGGCGCCGTCGCCACGGTGCTCGCCCTCCGCGGCCAGGTCGAGGAAGGTCCGTCGCTCGAGCAGCTGCACGCCGGCGCCGCCGGCGAGGAGCTGGCGCCCGCCGCCGTCGTGCGCACCGGCGCCGACGGCGAGATCACGCTCGCCCTCGCCGCCGGCGGCGAGGTGACGCTCGGCGCCTCTTCCACGCTGTTCCTGCCGGACGAGGTCGACGGCATCGTGCGGCTCGAGGCGGGCGCGCTCGACGTCTCGGTCGTGCCGCGTGCGGAAGGCCGGCCGCCCTTCGGCGTGGAGACGCCGCTGGCCCGCATCGAGGCCATCGGCACCAAGTTCCGGGTCCTGCACGAGGCCGAGTTCACTTCGGTCGACGTCACCGAGGGCAAGGTGCGCTTCGTCTCGCTGCGCAGCGACGAGGAGCAGCTCGTGCTGGCCGGCAAGGCGGCCCGCGCCGACGGCGAAGGCCGGCTGGCCGAGGGGCCGGGCGAGCCGACGCACGTCGCCGCGGGGCCGCAACCGGCCGAGCCGCAGGACGACCCGTTGGACTTCCCGACGCCGAGCGTCGACGACCCGGGCGGCGAGCCGGTGGTCGAGGCGCCGGTGCAGGTGCGCCGCGCCAACGGGACGATCGACCAGGGCAAGGTCCGCTCGCGCGTCTCCCGCCAGCGCGGGGCGCTGCAGGCCTGCTACAGCGACTACGTGATGCGGATGTCGCCCCAGGCCGTGGAGGCGCGGGTGCGGTTCGTCGTGCTGGAGAACGGCACCGTCGGCGAGCTCCAGCCGAACCTCTCGGTCGAGGACCCGCCGCTGCGCGAGTGCATCGAGCGGGTGTTCCGGGCGATCGAGTTCCCGCGCCCCCAGGGCGGCCCGGCCCGCGTGTTCTACCCCGTCCGCTTCTCGCTGTAGCGCGGCGGCCCTGTACCCCGTCCCCTCTCTCGGGCTATGCTCCGGTCCGCGAAAGGAGCCGGACGATGCCGGTGCTCTCCTGGGCCGAGGCCCCCGACCGCCCCAAGCGCTACGCGATCTACAAGAAGCTGACCACGCTCGGCTCGGCCCCCGACAACGACGTGGTGCTCGAGGGCGCCGGGGTCGTCTCGTACCACGCCGTCGTGCTGTTCGACGGCCGCGACTTCGTGCTGCGCGAGGCGAGCCGCGAGGGCGAGATCGAGCAGAACGCGCGCAAGCGCCGCCAGTTCCGCCTGCGCCACGGCGACCACGTCGGCCTCGGCGCGGTGGTGATCGACTTCAGCGCCTACGACGAGTACGCCGGCCAGACCACGCCGGGCGCCAGCTCCTCCGAGGAGCAGCTGATCCAGGGGTTGACCCGGCTGCACGACTTCTCCAAGGCGCTGATGGGCAAGGGCGCCATCGACGACCTGCTCCCCGCGCTCCTCGACTCCGTCGTCGCCCTGACCCAGGCCGACAAGGGCTTCCTGCTCATGTTCGACGACGGCAAGCCCACGGTGCGAGCCTCGCGCAACCTGGCGCCCGAGGTGCAGACCAACGCCGAGCAGGACCCCGGCAAGCTGGTCTCCGACTCGATCCTCAAGCAGGTGCTCGAGCGCCGCGAGCCGGTGCTGGTGGCCGACGCGCTGCACGACGCCGCGTTCTCCACGGCCCAGAGCGTGATCGACCTCAAGCTCTGCTCCGTGATGTGCGTCCCGCTGCTCGAGGAAGGCCACCTGCTCGGCGTGCTGTATCTCGGCAACGACCGCATCGCCAACCTGTTCGACGAGAACCACCTGCGAATCCTGACCGTGTTTGCCGGCCAGGCCTCGCTGATCCTGCAGAAGGCCCGGCTGCTCGACCGCTTCCGCCAGGACCGCGACAAGTACAAGGCCCAGGCCGAGGACCAGCGCTTCGGCGACCTGATCGGCGCCAGCCCCGCGATGCTCGACGTCTTCGCCCGCGTCCGCAAGGTCGCCCCCACCGACGTCTCGGTCCTGATCACCGGCGAGACCGGCACCGGCAAGGAGCTGATCGCCCGCGAGATCCACCGCCGCTCCAACCGCGCCAAGGGCGCCTTCATCGCCATCAACTGCGGCGCGATCCCCGAGTCGCTGATGGAGTCCGAGCTGTTCGGCCACGTGCGCGGCGCCTTCACCGGCGCCGTCGCCACCGCCGTCGGCAAGTTCCAGGCCGCCAACGGCGGCACGATCTTCCTCGACGAGGTCGGCGAGCTGCCGCTCTCGCTGCAGGTCAAGCTGCTGCGCGTGCTCCAGGACCGCGTGGTGGTCAAGGTCGGCGACACCAAGCCCGAGCGGATCGACGTCCGCGTGCTCGCCGCCACCAACAAGACCCTCGAGGACGAGATCCGCGGCGGCCGCTTCCGCGAGGACCTCTACTACCGGCTCAACGTCGTCACCGTTGGGCTTCCGCCGCTGCGCGAGCGGGCCGAGGACCTGGTCACGCTCGCCAACTACTTCATCCGCAAGTACCGCGAGGAGTTCAACAGCCCGGTCACCGGGTACTCGCCGGAAGCGCTGGCGGCCATCCGGCGCTTCGAGTGGCCCGGCAACGTCCGCCAGCTCGAGAACCGGATCAAGAAGGCGATGGTGCTCTGCGACGGCACCCTGCTCGGTCCCCAGGACCTTGACCTGGCCCCCGAGGACCTGGCGCCGATCCTCCCCCTGGCCCAGGCCAAGGAGGAGTTCCAGCGCAAGTACGTGCTGGAGGTGCTCGAACGCAACGGCGGGAACCGCACCAAGACCGCCAAGGACCTCGGCGTCGACCCGCGCACCATCTTCCGCTACCTCGAGAAAGAGGACAACGAGGAGCGCAGCGGGCAGGTGTAGCTCGATCCCCTCGGCGTGGTCGCGGTCGGCGTCGGGCGGTTTCGGCGGTCCGTCCTTCGGAGGCCGGGCCAGGACGGGGAGCCGATCCTCGACTCCCCGTCTACGACGACGTCGACGACCACGACGACGTTCGGCACCGGCGACGGCGGGATCGTGGGCCCTCCCTGCCATCTGGCGGCGCCCCGACTCTCGCGCTAGAGTGCCGGGGCGGAGGTTGCCGGCAGCGGTGGGCGACGTACGGGCCGGTCATGCACCACGACAACGGACGCCGGACGGCCGTGCGTCCATGACACGTGTGTCGGTCGTCGGTGCACGAGCGGTCCCCGGGACACCGGTGGGATCGAGTTGTTCCGCTGGGTTGCGCCATCGGAGCCGACTGGCGTGCCGCTTGCTTCTGCTGGCACTCGCGGCCGGGGGGACCGCGGTGGATGCCGGATGTCTGGTGACCGACCCCGTACCCTACGAACCCGCGGAGAACATCCCGCCGATCATTCTTCCGAGCACCGACCCCCCGCCCCAGTCGCTGGTGAAGGTCCGGCGCTACGGCGACAACCCGGTGACCAGCCTCGAGTTCTACGTCGACGTGCTGGAGTACAATCTCGACGACACGCTGTACTTCGAACAGGTGTACGACAACTGCACGAGTGGGACCTTCGAGCGGCGGACGCGTCCGGTGCCGGAGTCGACCGACGGACGGAAGCGCCGCTACAAGTTCACGGTCGGGGTGAACAGCGCCGCCCTGCTGGGCAAGTCCTGCGCACGCTTGATCCTGTCGGTCTCCGATCGCGGCTGGAGCGAGGAGAGCCCGCCTTACTGCAAGCCGGCGACGGACGACGAGGGCGAGCCGCAGACGGTGGTCTCCAGCATCGTCTGGTGGATCTGGCTCGACGACGGTTCCACCACCGACGGACCGGGAGTGGCCACGTGCGGGCAGTAGTCGTCCCGGTCCTGGTCCTCGCCGCCCTGCTGTCGGGCTGCGGCCTGATGGACCTCAGCCTGGGCGAGGACCCCCGCAACAGCTGCTCGAGCAGCGACGACTGCGGGGCGAGCTCGACCTGCGACCAGCGGCTCGGCATCTGTGTCGCGCGCCACCGTCCCGACGTCGGCGTGTTCCTGCGCTTCACCTACCCGTCGACCAGCGGCGTCACCATCCGCGAGTTCCAGTCCCAGCCGCTCGACACCGCCGGCGACCTGCGCATCGTGCTCCCGCCGCCGGTGACCGTCGAGGGTTGGGTCCGCGGCGGCGAGCCGTGGCGGGCCGTCCAGGCCCGCGTCACGCTGGCCCGACCCTCGCCGATTCCGGGCGACCGGTCCGAGCAGATCGAGGCGCGGGCCGACCCCGATCCGTCGTTCGACGACTGGGTCGTCGGCCGCACCTTCTCGCTGGCCGTGCCCCAGTCGCAGCTCGGACGCGAGCCGTACGTCGCGGTGGTCGAGCCGCTCGGCGAGGACGCCGCCGAGTTCCCGCCGCGGGTCCGGGAGGGCCTGACCTTCGACGGGCACGCCGTCCACCGGCTCGAGATCGACCTGCCCTCGGGCGCGGCGCTCCGTCGGATGACCGGTCTCGTGGTCCGCAGCGACGGCTCGCCGATCCCCAACCTCTCCGTGCGGGCCGAGGATCCGGACACCGGCCGACGCATCTCGACGATCGACCTCTCCGCGCCCTACACGACGCTCGCGGGCGGCGACCCGCCGGAGGCGCCCGCCACCGGGAGCTTCGAGCTGCTGCTGCCGGTCGAGTTCGACCGGTTCCGGCTGGTGATCTCGCCCACCGCCGACGAGCCCACCTTCCCGACCTTGACGATCGGCGGGCTGTCCTGCGACGAGTTGGACGTCGACGCCGACACCGTCGTCGAGTTCGACGGGGTCGAGCAGCCGGCGGTCGCCTTCCCCGCCATCGGCTTGCCCGTGCGGCTGGAGGGCACGGTCGAGGGACTCGAGCCCGACGCGCTGGTGGCGTCCCCCGTGCCCGGCGCCGCCCTGCGCTTCGTCCGCGAGCTCGAGACCGGCGACCCGGCGGTGACGGCGGTCTTCGAGCAGGTCGCGGTCACCGACGACGCCGGCCGCATCGTCCCGCCCGGCGACAACCCCGACGGGACGCTCGGCATCGCCCTCCTCGAGGGCGACTACGAGGTGACGGTCACGCCGCCCGAGCGGCTGCGGATGGCGGGACTGTACGAATCGTTCCTGCGCGTCGCCCCCGCCTCGCCCACCGGCGAGCGCGTCCAGCGCGGCCAGGTGCTGCAGCTCGGGCCCCGTGCCGAGCTGCGCGGCGTCGTCCTCGACCTGCTCGCCCGCCCCGCCGCCGCGCTCGCCGTCGAGACCCAGCTGCTCGAGCCTTCCGGGGACATCCAGGGAGCCGATCCCACCGACCTCAACCGCGTCGCCACGGGCGAGACCTGGATCGACGGTGCGTTCGAGCTGTACGTCGATCCCGGCACGCACCTGCTGGCGCTGCGGCCCAGCCCGTCGACCATGTACCCGTGGCGCCTGCTGCCCGACGTCGTCGCCCCCAACGGTCCGGTCGACGTCTCGCTGGAAGCCCCGGTCGTCCTCACCGGCCTCGTCGAGATCCCCGACTCGTCCGGCGTCGCCCGGCCCGCCGCCGACGTGACCGTCGATGCGCTCGTCCCCAGCGCCGCCGCCGGCGGGTCGGTGGTCCACGTCGGCCGCACCACCACCGGCGACGACGGCCGCTTCCAGCTCCTGCTGTCGCCGTCGCTCGACACCCTCTAGCCCGACCGGCACGACGGGCTACCCTTCGCCTGCGGCGGCCGATAGACTCGCCGCCGATGCCGCCACGCACGCTGCTCGCCCGCGTCTGGCTGCCGCTCGCCATCGTCCTGGCGGCGGCGGCGGGACTCGCCTGGCCCGCGCCGGGGCTGTGGCTGGCCGACGTGCGCGCCTCCAGCTACCTCGTGCCCGTGGTCATGCTGCTGGTCTCCCTGCGCGTCCCCGGCCGGCAGCTGCTCCAGGCGGTCCGCCACCCGCTGGCGCTGCTCGGCAGCCTGCTCCTCACCTTCGGGCTGTTTCCGCCCCTCGCGCTCGGTTGGCACGCGCTGCTCGGCCCGCCGGGCGACGAGGCGCGGACGGCCTTGGTGATCCTCGCCGCCCAGCCCAGCACCCTGGCCACCGCCGCCGTCCTGACGCAGCTCGCCGGCGGCAACGCCGCCCTGGCCGTGGTCTGCACCGTCGCCAGCCAGCTCGTCTCGGTCTTCGCCACCCCGTGGGTCCTCGCGCTCTACGTCGGACACGCCGTGCCCGTCGACGCCTGGGCCCTGTCCCTCGAGCTGTTCCGGGCCGTCCTGGCCCCGGTGCTGCTCGGCCAGCTCCTCCGACCGCTGATCCTGCGGTGGGTCGACCGGCGCTCGTGGGCCCTGGCGCTCGTTGCCGAGTCGATCATCGTCTCGTTCGTGCTGATGGGGTTCGCGACGACGCGGACCGAGTTGGTCTCCACGCCCTGGGCGGCGGGGCTGGTGCTGGCGACCGTGGTCGCCGTTCACGCCACGATGCTGGTGGTTTCCACCGGAGTCGGCCTGCTTCTCCGACTCGACGGCGCCGGCCGCATCGGCTTCACCCTCGCGGCCTCCCAGAAGACCGTGGCCGCCGGCATCCTGGTCTGGCAGACCGGGTTTCCGAGCAACCCGCTGGGGCCGATCTACGTCGTCCTGCACCACCTGCTGCAGACCGTCGCCGATGCGATCCTGGCCCCCCTCATGCCCCGGATACGGCTCGGGAAACGCCGTTTGTTTCCCTTGACCTGACGGATCGATCCGACTATAAGCTGCCCCTCCGGTGCCCAGGGGGATCGGGCGGCCTCCGTCCGATGCGGGCCCATGGACGTATCCCGAAGGGAGTGTCCCGATGCGGTTTGGTTTGTTTACGGTGGTTTTCCTCGCCTTTGCGGCCGCTGCCGCCGCGCAGCCCCAACCCACGGCGGAGGCCCCTGCGGCGCCGACCACGGCACCCGAAGCGGCCCCTGCGGCGGAGGCCCCGGCCGCTCCCGTGGCGGAGGCCCCTGCGGCGCCGACCAC
>CAZMRP010000273.1:0-6860 GCA_964568275.1 uncultured Myxococcales bacterium | reverse complement strand
GGCCGCGCCACCCTCGACCCGGACTTCCCCGACGGCCTCGCCGGCGTCTTCGACGACGCCGCCTTCGCCGTCGCCCCGTCCGCCGTCGCCCCGGCCAAGGAGGCCACCCCCGGCCAGGCCTCCACGCTCCGCGACTTCGCCGTTCGCGCCCGCCGCATGCGCTACGACGCCCGCGGCGGCCGCGCCTCCTTCTCCGGCGACGTCGTCGTCTCCATGGACCCGCTGCGCCTGACCTGCGAGACCCTCGAGGTGACCTACCACCGCCAACAGGGCTACGTCGACTTCGTCGCCACCGGCAGCGTGCGCGCCGAACGGGAGGGGCTGCAGGCCACCGCCGGCAAGGCCCAGTACCAGGGCGCCGACGGCCTGCTCACCCTCACCGAGTCGCCCCGCGTGGAGGGCGACGCCGGCGTGCTGGAAGGCGCCCGGATCGTCCTCGACGTCCACAACGAAACCGTGTCGATCGAGGAGGTCCGCGGCACCTTCCGGGTGCGCCCGCCGTGACCGACCCCGCCGGACCCCTGCTCGCCGCCCACGGCCTGTGCAAGCGCTTCGGCCCCCGCGAGGTGCTCCGCGGCATCGACCTCCAGGTCCGGGCCGGAGAGGTCGTCGGCCTGCTCGGACCCAACGGCGCCGGCAAGACCACCGCCTTCCGCATCCTGATGGGCTTCCTCCCGGCCGACGAAGGCCGGGTCGATTTCCTGGGCCGCGCGATCGACCGACTGCCGGTCCACCTGCGCGCCCGCCGGGGACTCGGCTACCTCCCCCAGGCACCCTCGGTGCTGGTCGGCCTGAACGTCCTCGCGAACGTGAAGGTCGTACTGGAGGAACTCGGGATCAAGAATCCGGAATCAAAGGCTCGTGAAGTTGTCGACAAGGTAGGGCTCGGTGCCGTGGCCGGACAGCGCGTCGAGACCCTCTCCGGCGGCGAGCGCCGACGCCTCGAGATCGCGCGCCTGCTCGCCGTGGAACCCCGGGTCGTGCTGCTCGACGAGCCGTTCTCGGCCGTCGACCCGCTGGCCGCCGAGGACCTCCGCCGGCGCATCCGGGCGCTGCGCGACGGCGGCGTCGGCGTCCTGCTCACCGACCACAACGTCGTCGAGACGATGCGGGTCTGCGACCGGGTGTCGCTGCTCGTCGACGGACGGGTGTTGCGGGCCGGCACGCCGGAGGAGATTCGCGCCGACCCCGACGCGCGCCGGCTGTACCTCGGCTCGAGTCCCCCCGACTGAACGGACAGCCCGGGCTGCCGCGGGCCGGGCGCCGCCCGTCCCGCTCGGCTGCCGCCGACTCGCTCCCGCCCCGTCGGACCGGAAATCGACCGCGGGACGTGATCCCAAATCCCCCGGCCGGGTACTGGTGGGCTGTGGTTTCCGAGTGTATCCTCCCAGGGACCGGGACCGTGACAGAGGCGGGGCCAGGCAGGAAAGGGCCGCGCTCCGTACTCGGGGCCGGCCCGTCCGGAGGCTGACATGAATGGACAACGGCTTGTTTCCAGTCTGATTCCAGTGGTCGTCCTGGGGGTCGCCGCCGGCTGCGGCTCCGCCCAGCCCACCGGCTGGTGCGACGGGGTCGACTGCGGCGACGGGGAGTGCCGCGAACTGCCCTTCGACCAGGGGCCCTACTGCGCCTGCTGGCCCGGCTTCCACCCCGGCGGCCCGGGCGACCTGACCTGCATCCCGAACGACCCAGGCGACCCGTGCCTCGACGTGGTCTGTTCGTACCACGGCACCTGCGTCGCCACCGGGAGCATCCCGGTCTGCGACTGCGACCCCGGCTACGAACGCGACAGCTCGGGGCTGCACTGCCTCTCGACGCTGCCGCCGCCGGACGCGGACGCCGACGCCGATGCGGACGCCGACGCGGACGCGGACGCCGACGCGGACGTCCCTGGGTGGTGGACCGACGAGCCGGTCCGCCTGCCGGGGCTGACCAAGCTCGACATGATCTTCATGGTGGACAACTCGGGGTCGATGTCCCAGGAACAGACGGCCCTGACCCAGCGCTTCCCGGAGCTGATCCGGGAGCTGCTGGAGCCGCCGGACAGCAACGGCGACGGGCGGCCCGACCACGCCGCGGTGGAGGACCTCAACGTCGCCGTGATCAGCTCCGACATGGGAACCGGCGGGTTCACCGTGGCCACGTGCACGAACGCGACGGTCGGCGACGACGGTTGCATGCAGCACCAGCCCAGTCCGGCGGTGGGCGACTGCGCGTCGGCGTACCCGCCGTTCCTGTCGCGCAATCCGACCAACGCGACGAGCTACACCGTCGACCTGATGGCCCGGGACTTCACCTGCATCGCCACGCTGGGCACCGCCGGCTGCGGGTTCGAACAGCAGCTCAAGTCGATGCGCAAGGCGTTGACCGAGAACGTGGCGCCGGGCCGCTGCAACGCCGGGTTCCTGCGCGAGGAGTCGCTGCTCGCGCTGATCTTCGTTACCGACGAGGAGGACTGCTCGGTGCGGGCCGACCATCCGGAGATGTTCGACACCAGCCGGGCCGAGCTCGGGCACCTCAACCTCCGCTGCCACATGTTCCCGGAGTTCGTCGAGCCGGTCTCGGACTACGTCACGGCGTTCCGCGGGTTGCGCTCCATCGGCGCCGCCAACATGTTCCTCGCCTTCATCGTCGGTGTGCCGCCGGACGCGACCGAGTGCATCGGGTTCGCCGATCGGCTGGCCGGCTGCCTCGAGCTTCCCGAGATGATCGAGACGATCGACCCGGCGGTGCCGAGCCAGCTGATCCCGTCCTGCAACACCGCGATGGGCGTGGCCTATCCGCCGCGGCGCTTCGTGCAGCTCGCCCAGGCCTGGGGCAAGGACGCGTACGTGGATTCGATCTGCAAGACCGACTGGACGTCCGCGTTCGGCGCCATCGGCAGCCGGCTCGTGGAGAACCTGCGCGACGACTACTTCTGCCTCGACGCGCCGCGCGCCTTCGACGCCGGCACCTGCACGCTCGGCTGCTGGCTCGTCGAGACCTACGACACCGATCGGCCGTGCCCGGAGGACCCGCTCTGTCCGTCGGCGTGGTGCCCGGCGGGGACGCCCGAGGAGCTGCGCGGGCTGGCGCCGTGCCGCGACCCGGTGAGCGGCGCCGAGTGCGTGCCGCTCAAGCGCGACCTGGGGCTCTCGCTCGCCGGGCGCCGCCAGTGCCTGATCCGCCAGGCGCCCCGCGACCCCGCCTCGAGCCGCTGCGCCACGCGGCTCAACGACGGCTGGTACTACCAGCCGGTCGAGTGGGCGGAGCACGCCTGTCCGGAGCTGGTCTACGCGCACGCGTCGCTCGAGCCGCTGCTGGAACGGGGCTCCGGCGCCGTGCTGCGCTGCCCGCGCTGACCCGCCGGCGACGCCCGGCGGCCCGAACCTCGCAAGCGCCCCCCGTCCGGGATGCGAACTCCGCGCCGCGGCCGCGCAACGTTTGTCAAGGGGGTGCAGCAAGAACGATGCCGACCCGGCTTCCCATCGGCGGCCGCGGTGTTTATACTCGGGACTGCGATGGTGGGGATCGAGATCCGGCAGCAGCTCAAGCTCAGCCAGAGTCTGGTGATGACGCCCCAGCTGCAGCTTGCGATCAAGCTGCTCCAGCTGTCGCGGCTCGAGCTGCAGGAGCACGTCCAGCAGGAGCTGATGGAGAACCCGTTCCTCGACGAGTCGCCCGAGGCGCCGGGCGAGTCGCCGGCGGAGAAGGCCGAGGCGGCGGCGGAGGCCCAGGCGGCGGGGACGGCGGAGCCGGGGCTGTTGGCGGGGGAGGGGCGCGAGGCGGACTGGGCCGAACGGGTCGAGCAGATCCTGCCCGAGGCCCCGGGGACCGAGATCTCGCGCCAGGCGATGAGCGACGTCGACCTCGAGCGCTACCTGGAGAACCACTCGCGCGGCGAGCCGCCGCCGTTCATCCGGCCCGATGCCTCGGAGGAGCTGCCGCAGGACCACGACACCCGCTACGTGCAGCGCGGGACGCTGTTCGACCACGTGGCGTGGCAGGTGAAGCTGGCCGAGTTCCAGCCGGCGGAGGAGCAGCTCGCGCTGCTGATCCTCGGCAACCTCGACCGCGACGGCTACTACCGCGAGCCCCCGCTGCTCGACCTGGCCGAGGAGGTCGGGCTGGAGCTGGACGAGGCCGAGGAGGTGCTGCGGGAGATCCAGCGCATGGACCCGCTGGGCGTCGCGGCGCGCAACCTCCGGGAGTGCCTGCTGGCGCAGGCCGAGGTGATGAACCTCGAGCCGCCGCTGGTGCAGATGATCGACCGCCACCTGCCCGACCTCGAGAAGCGCAACTTCGCGGCGGTGGCCAAGGCGGTGGGCCTGGACGTCGAGGACGTCTACGCCGCCGCCGAGATGATCGCCACGCTCGAGCCCCGCCCGGCGCGCAACTTCGTCGGCGAGGAGCCGCAGTACGTGATCCCGGACGTCGAGGTCCGGCGCGGGCCGGACGGCGAGTGGCAGGCGGTGGTCAGCGACGACGGCCTGCCCCGCCTGCGCATCGCGCGCTACTACCGCGACGTGATCGACCGCGACCCCTCGGCCCGCGAGTACGTCCGCGGCAAGGTCCGCTCCGCCCAGTGGCTGATCCGGTCGATCAACCAGCGCCAGCAGACGCTGCTGCGGGTCTCCGAGCGGATCGTCGACCGGCAGCGCGACTTCTTCGACCGGGGCGTCACCGAGCTCAAGCCGATGATCCTCAAGGACATCGCCGACGACCTCGGCATGCACGAGTCGACCATCGGTCGCGTGACCACCAACAAGTACATGCAGACCCCGCACGGGATCTTCGAGCTCAAGTACTTCTTCAACTCCCGCATCCGCCGGCTGGAGGAGGACGACATCGCCTCCGAGGCCGTGCGCAGCGAGATCAAGACCATCATCCAGGCCGAGGATCCGCAGCAGCCGTTGTCGGATCAGCAGATCGTCAAGCTGCTGGCCGACAAGGGCATCGTCATCGCCCGGCGGACCGTCGCCAAGTACCGCGAGAGCATGGGGCTGCTCAGCTCGTCGCGCAGAAAGCGGTTCTATTGACCCGGAACCCGACGATTCCGGCCCCGCGTCCCGCCGCGACCCCTCGCGGCGGCACCGGGGTGTGCCGCGGGCCCGCCGGCCCGCGAAGGAGGTGGAGTCGATGAGGATCTCGATCACGTTCCGACACCTGGAGGCCACCGATGCGATCAAGGACTACGTCAACGACAAGGTGGGACGCATCCAGCGCTATCTGACCGGCCCGGCCGACGCCCAGGTCGTGCTGTCCACCGAGCGGCATCTCCAGGGTTGCGACGTGACGATCTCGGGGGGCGGCAAGACCTTCAAGTCCAGCGAGTCCTCGGACGACATGTACGCGTCCGTCGACCGCGCGGTGGACCGCATCGAACGGCAGGTGCAGAAGAAGAAGGCGCGGACCGCCTAGGCGAAGGAACGGATGACCCGACTGGCCGCCCTGCTCGATCCCTCGCGGGTCGTGGTGCTCGACCACCTTCCCGAAGGTCGCCCCGCGCTGCTCCAGCTGCTCGGCGACCGGCTCGCCGACGCGCACGCGATCCCCGGCCTCGACGCCGCCGCCGTCGTCTCGGCGCTGACGGCCCGCGAGCAGCTGGCGACGACCGCGGTGGGCGAGGGCCTGGCCTTCCCCCACGCCAAGCTGCCCGGCTTGCCCGCCGCCCGCGCCGCCGTGGTGCTGCTGCCCCCCCCGGGCCTCGAGCTCGGCGCCGCCGACGGACGCCCGGTCCTGCTGGTCGTGGCGCTGGTCGTGCCCCCCGACTCGATCGGCGAGCACCTCAAGCTGCTGGGCGCGTTTTCCCGCCGGTTGCGCGACCCGGCGGCCCGCGAGTCGCTGCTGGGCTGCGTCGACGCCGCGGAGATCCTGCGGCGACTGGGGGACATCGATGTCCTGCCCCGCTGACGAGCCCGCGGCCGCCCGCCCGCTCCCGCTGCGCGGGCTGCTCGGCATGCGCCAGGCGCACCTGCAGCTCCGCGCCGTCACCGGCGGCGTCGGCATCGACCGCGAGATCCTCCACCCCACGATCCAGCGCCCCGGCCTGGCGCTGGCCGGACATCCCAAGCTGGTCACGCCGGGCCGGATCCAGGTCTTCGGCGGCGCCGAGCTCGCGTTCCTGCGGGAACTGGCGGAGTCCGAGCGGCCGGCCGCCGTGCGCCACGTGCTGTCCCGCGAGCCCGCCTGCCTCGTCGTGACCCGCGACGCGACGCTCGACGACGGCGTGGTCGAGGCGGCGAAGGCCGCCGGCATCGCCGTGCTCGCCACCCCCCTGCGCAGCTCGGTGTTCATCGAGGAGCTGCACGCGGTGCTGGCCGACACGCTGCTCCCCGTCGCCGTTCGCCGCGGCGTGCTGCTCGACGTCCTCGGCGTCGGCTGCCTGCTCGCCGGACCCGCCGGCATCGGCAAGAGCCAGCTCGCCCTCGAGCTCGTGGCCCGCGGCCACCGCCTGGTCGCCGACGGCCAGGTCGAGATCCGTCGCCATCCCCCCGGCGTCCTGCTCGGCAACGCCCCCGACCTGCTGCGCCACACGCTGGAGGTCCGCGGCGTCGGGGTGTTCAACATCCACGAGCTGTACGGAGCCTCCGCCGTGCGCGACCGGAAGCGCGTCGAGCTGGTGCTGCAGTTCGAGCCGCTGGCGGACGCGGAGGGGGACGACGCCTCCGGCCCGGCGCGCGAGGGCGAGACGGTCTTCGGCATCGAGGTGCCGCGGTTCCGGCTGATCGCCCGGCCGGGCCGGCTGATGCCGGTGCTGGTCGAG
Source organism: uncultured Myxococcales bacterium (assembly GCA_964568275.1). Classification (GTDB taxonomy): domain Bacteria; phylum Myxococcota_A; class Polyangia; order DRWM01; family JAAZOP01; genus JAAZOP01. The sequence goes on along the minus strand of CAZMRP010000273.1, from coordinate 115 downwards.
GCGATCGCGCGCAACCAGCTGCTGCAGGGTCGCGGCGCGCAGTCGGCCGTCGACGTCCGCCGGCGCCCCTCGCGCCGACCGCCGCCGGCCGCGGGCGGCTCCGCTCCGTCCGCTC
>CAZMRP010000272.1:0-6866 GCA_964568275.1 uncultured Myxococcales bacterium | reverse complement strand
CCACCGCCCAAAAATTCATCACCCGCCAAGGCCTCCCCGCCTTGTGCCGCGCGACGTCGCGCAGCGTCGGCCCGAGCACGTCCCGATGGTCGTCGCCGATCGAGGTCACCACGGCGACGCGCGTGTCGAGGTGCGTCGTCACGTCGTGGCGGCCCCCGCAGCTCGCCTCGATGACCCCCACGTCGACCCGCGCGTGGCGGAACGCCTCGAAGGCCACGGCCGCCGAGGCCAGGCCGTGGATCGATGCGGGGCAGTCGGGCGTGCCGAACCGCCGCACCACCGGCGCCACCCGCTCGACGAGCCGGGCGAAGGTGCGGCCGTCGATGTAGGAACCGTCGATCCAGATCTTCTCCGTCGCCACCTGGAGGTACGGCGAGACGTGCAGGCCGACGCGCAGCCCGACGGCCCGCAGCAGGTGCGCGATGGCCCAGGCCACCGAACCCTTGCCGCTCGTGCCGGTCACGTGGATCGCGGGCCACGCGCGCTGCGGCGCGCCCAGCGCCGCGTACAGCTCGCCGGCGACCTGGTGGGCGGCGGCCCGCCGCTCCCGGCGCGGGACGGGACACGTCACCTCGTCGGGGCGGCGCAGCAGCTCCCCGTCCAGCACGGCGTTGGCGCGCCGGTAGGCCCGCCACGGCGTTTCCGCAGCTCGCTCGCCCATCGCGCCCCGCAACTACCAGAGTCGTCGGGTCGGGGAAAGGAGCTTTCCCGTCCTGGAACTTGTGCCCGACGCTCCGCACTGGTATCCGCCAAACGGGGACGGGCGGGGACCGGCGGGAGTCGGCGATGACGCGTGGTCCGGGCGGGGTCGGTCGACGGGAAATGCTCCTGGCGCTGGTCGCCGCCGCCCCGCTGTGGACGACCGGCTGCCCGTGGCATTCGCCGCCGCCGCCACCACCACCTCCTCCTCCCCCTCCCGCCGACGTCGTCGAACCGCCGCCGGCGCCGCCGGAGCCGGACGTCGAGGTGGAGCCGACGTTGTCGCCGGCACAGGTCGGGCGGTTGGCCCAGGCCACGGCGTGGCTGCTCGCCGGGGAAGGCCCGCCGGTCCGGCTGCGGCTGTTCCTCCCCGCCGCGGAGGCGGGGGGCGACCCCGCATTCGACGCCGAGTTGCAGGAGGTGGTCGAGGCGCTGCGCGGCGCGGCGCCCCGATTGCTGCGCGTGGACGTCACGCCGGCCCCGTTCGACGAGGCGGCGGTGACGGCGCTTCGCGGCCTGGAGGTGTTGCCGCGGGAGGGCGGCGCGCCCGATGCCGTGCGGGCGCTCGTCGTGGCGCTCGGCGACCGGCTGATCCCCGTCACCGAGCTCGCCCCGGGCCGCGGCGCGGCCGGGATGCAGGTGCTGCTGGCCCTGCACCGCGTCGTGCGCGGGCCGATCCGCATCGGGATGCTGGTCCCGACCGCCGACACCGCCGGCCGGCAGACGCTGCGGACGGCCCTGGGCGACTTCGCGCTCGTGCCCGTCGAACCAACCGACGACCCGCTCGCCTTCGCCGCCGTCGTCGTCCTCGCCTCGGGCGCGGGGCCGCTGCCGGCCTGGGCCGCGACCATCACGCGCAAGGCGCTCGAGTCCGGCCGCGGCGTCGTGGTGCTCGGCGGCCGCTTCGCGACCAAGGACGAGCGCGGCGAGCGTCGCGTGGTGCGCTCGCCGTCCGATCCCACGCCGCTGCTGGCCGGGACCGGCCTCTCCTTCGGCGACGGGATCGTGGTCGACCCGAGCTGCGCGCGGGTCTCGGTGCCCGCGCCCGGCGGGCGGCTCTACCTCAGCTACCCGCCCTTCGTGCGGACGCCGTTCGCGCTGCCCGGCGGGACCGGCCGGGCGCTCGCCGTGCTGCCGTTCGCCTCGCCGCTCGAGATACCGGAGGGGACTGAGGTCGAGGTGCTGGCCCGGTCGTCGGAGGCGAGCTGGCTCGAGCCGCCCGAGGCGGACTGGAATCCGTCGCGCGCGTTCCGCCCGGGGCCGGAGGCGTCGTCCCGGGTGCTGGCCGTGGCGCTCCGGGCGCCCACCACCGCGGGCGGGGCTGACGGCGGGCGGCTGGTCGTGGTATCGACACCGGGCCCGGCGGCGGCCGAGGCCCTGGCGCTGGAGGGCAACACCGCCGTCCTCGCGGGAATCGTGGCCTGGGCGGCGGGCGTCGAGGAGCTGCTGCCGCCGGCCGGGGAGGAGACGGAGCCATGAAACGCATCCTGTGGCCGCTCGCCGTCGTCGCGCTCGTCGTCGCGTTGTGGTCGGCGCCGGGCTGTCCGCGCTCCGGTCCGGGACCGGTGGAACCCGAGGTTCGCGACGTCGTCGAACCGCCCCCGCCCGCGGACGTCGCCCCGCCGGTCGAGGTGGTCGCCCCGCCGCCCGTCGAGACCACGCCGCCGACGGCCCTCGATCCCGAAGGACCGCGCGTCACCGACCACCGGTTCGCGCCGCTGCCCGGCGGCACCGGCCGGCCCGAGGGCACGACGCCGGTGATCGTGCCGACGATGGTGCCCGACGGCGACCGCGCCGAGCCGCCCGAGCTCGGCCCGGCCGCGCTCGCGGCGATCCAGGGGCAGTTCGGCTGCCAGTTCCTCGGTCAGCTCTCCTGGCCCGCCGCCTGGCTCTCGCCGTACGGCGTGGTGCTGCAGTGCTGCAACCAGAAGCCCGAGGCCCAGCTCGACCCCGACGCGTTCCGGTCGGGCTGCCTGCTGCCGTTCGAGTGCTCGTTGCTGATCGACGAGGGAATGGGCGCGATCTCGAAGCTCGAGACGGTGACGGCCTTGCGGCAGCGGGTCGCACCCCTGCGCGACCCGCGAACGGCGCTGGCGGTGGTCGATGCGACGGTGCGCGACGTCGTGCCGTTCTTCGGCGACCGCGCCGAGGACACCGCCCTGCTGCTCGACGGCTCGTGGCGCTACGTCGCCGAGACGATCACCGGAACGCGGATCGTCGAGCGGCCGGGCGGCGGCTACGACGTGACGACGTTCGTCGTGCCCGGCTGCGGCTGCCGGCACGACTTCGTCGAGGTGCGATTCGTGGTCGACGAGCTGGCCGGGGTCACCGAACAGTCGCGGACGACGCTCGCCGAGGACCGCTCGGGGTTGTGCGTCGACTGACGCGGTTCCGCGTCAGAACCAGTACCGCAGACCCACGCCGCCGAACAGGATCCAGTCGATGTACGGGAAGACCTCGAATCCGGGGGCCAGCTCGAAATACAGCTCGAGCGGCACTTCGTGGAAGAACAGGTCGAGGCCCACCGGGAAGCGCAGGCCGAACATCACGCGCGTGGAGTCGTTGCAGACGTAGTAGTCGGGGCGCGTCCGGGGATCGGGCCGGTAGCAGTCGTAGCGGTAGTCGTGCAGCCAGGTGCCGAGCACCAGGCCGCCGCCGAAATGCCACGACAGGTCGAGCGTCGCGTTGCTGACGATGATCGTCGGGTGCCAGACGTAGTCGGCCATCAGGATGAAGCTGTCGCGGTAGACCAGCTCGAAGGCCACGTACCCCTGGACCATGTGGCCGCCGCCGAAGTTGCCGGCCAGCGTCAGCCCGGTCGGCTGGCCGAGGAACAGCCCGAGGCCGAAGCCCTCCTGGCCGTAGTCCGCCGCCGCGGCCGGTCGCGGTGCGAGCGTGGCGAAGGCCAGCGCGAGCGCGACGGCGAGGCCCCCCAGGGTTGCCGGATGGTGTTTCTTCATGGGGAGAATCTACGAGGGCCGAGGGGGGATTGGCAAGTCGCGCGGACGTGCCCCGAGCGGATCCCGGGCGTGCGCTACCCGCCCCTGATGTCCGAGCCCATGGGGAGGCAGTAGTGTTGCGCGCCCCACGGGGCGACGCAGTCGTAGCCTTGGGACCGGCGACACACCTCCGGGAAGCCCGGGTCGCAGGTCCGGAGGCAGAAGGACAAGGCCGCGGGTGGGGGAGGAGTGACGCACAAGGCATCGGCCGGACACCGGTCGGTGACCGGCATCGCCGGGTCGCAGACCATGGTGCAGTAGCCCTCGGGAATCGGCATTCCGAACAACTCCATCGCGCAGATCCCGCCGAGCAGCCCGGTGTCCGAGCACTGCAGCTGGTCCGTGCACGGATCGCCGACGGTGCCCGGCCAACAAGCGCCCTGGCGACACACCGCGTTGAAGTCGCAGCGCTCGCCGTCCGGCGGGCAGCCGCCGCAGTTGTTGCGATCCCATTGCGTGTCCAAGCACATGCCGTCCGGGCAGGTCGTCAGGAAGGAGTCCTCGCAGTTCCTCTGGCACGTGCCGGCCAGGCAGCTCCCGCTGTCGCAGTAGTTGCCGCACCAGCCGCAGTTGGAGGGATCGAAGTTGTCCCCAAGGAAGTCGATCCGGCCGTCGAGGTCGTCGTCGATGCCGTTGCAGGCCTCCGGTTCCATCGTCGGGTAGCAGACGCCGTACGGCGTTCCGCCCGACATCGTCGCGCATGCTCCACCGCCGACCGGGTCGCAGGTGGAGTCGTTCCCGACGAGGCACCACCCGCGGCAGGTTCCCGCCACCTCGAAGGGGCCCTCTTCCATCGGTCCGCGGACCGCCGTGCTCCAGATGCAGGTCAACCCCGGACCGCAGGTGGTCGCCGGCGCCAATTCGTCGCAGACGTCCATCGGCCCAGCTTCCCCGGCCGCCGTGCAGAATTCGGGGCCGGTGGGATCGAACGGACTCCAGACGGCCTCGCACCGGGAGCCGTCCGGGCACCCGCACTGCGCGATCGGGTCGCAATCGCCGCGCAGCACCGGAGTCGCGCACGAGGTGTCGCAGTCTCCGTTGATGCAGACGCCGCCCTCGCACACCGTGCCGCACTCGCCGCAGTTGGTCCGGTCCGTCCGCGTGTCCACGCAGCGGCGGCCGCAGCGCGTCACGGGCGAGCAGTCCCCCGAGCACCTGCCGTTGACGCAGGCCTGCTCTCCCGTGCAGACCGTCCCGCAGGCCCCGCAGTTGTCGGGGTCCTTCTTCAGGTCGATGCAGGTCTCGCCGCACACGCTCCGGCCTTCCGGACACTCGCACCAGCCGGCACGGCAGACGCCGCCTTCCGGACAGTCGTTGCGGCACCAGCCGCAGTGGTTGGAGTCGGTGGCCCCGTCCGAGCAGACCGTGTCGCACCACAGCTGGCCGGGCTCGCAGCCCAGCAGCGCCGGCACGTAGATCCGCGCCCGCTTGCTCTCGCCGTCCACGAAGTCCTGGACCGCCCCGCTCACCGCCCGGACGTCGCCTCCGTTCCGCAGCGTCGCGCGCATCAAGACCCGTCGGTTGCAGCTGTTCCCGGGACGCACCGCGTACGTGAACGCCAGCGCCGCGCCGTCCGCGATCTCCGCCGCGTCCAGCGTGACGCGGTGGGCGCACCCCTCGCCCGCCCGCGGGTCGTCGTCCGCACCGACCCCGATGATCTCCAGGTCCACGTGCGTCACCTCGGACAGGTCGCTCCAGAACTCGAACACCACCTCGGTCCCCTGCACCTCGCACGACGAGAGACCCATCGACGCCAGGCCCAGGCACAGGACTCCGAGCAGCGTGCGCTTCATCTTCGCACCCCTTTCGCACCGGTTCGGTGCGCGCATCGTTCCCACGCACCGGATGAGAAGCTTGGCCCACGGCAGCCGGCGAGTCAAACGGAAGGAAGTCGATGGAGTCTCGAGGCGGCGAGAGCTACCACGCGGCCGCGAGCAGCAGTCCGAACCCCCCGGGGGCCAGCCACGGAGCCAACCCGACGCCGCCGCCCGCCGGCGGCGCCGTCAACGGCAGCAACGGCGCCTCGACTTCGTCCCCGCCCGTCGGTCCGGCCGGAATCGCCTCCGCCCCGCCCGGAACGCCGGACGACGCCGGCACCTCCTCGTCGGCCCCGGCCGACGCCTCTCCCGCTCCGCCCGCCGGGCTCCCGGTCGTCTCCCCCGGCTCCTCCCCGGGGTCGTCGTCGGTCAGCCAGCAGATGAACCCCGACAACGCCAGGCCGCCGCCGATGCCCCAGCCGAGCGCATGGGGGATCCACAGCGGGTCGTCGGAGATGAAGTAGTAGGCCCCGAAGCCGATCATCACCAGCCCCCCGGCGATGACCAGCGAGCGGCCCACCACCCGCTGGGTCGTCAGCGGGTCGTCCACCAGCACGAACGCCGTCGGGACCGCCAGCAGCCCCCCCACCGCGAACAGTCCGATCGCCGACCCCGTTTCCGTCTTCGAGCCGTACGACCCGTACGCCGCGGCACGAGCCGGCACCAGCGCCAGCAGCAGGACGACGGCCAGGGCGGCCGGAGCCGCCGGAGGGACGGTCGGGCTCGCGCGTCGGGGTGGCGGTTGCATGGGCCGATGATAGCCCGGCGCGCCGGCGGACGCGAGCGGCGTCGCCGGCCGGAAATCGCTGCCGGAAACTTGCCCGGACGAATTGCCGCGTGGCAAGTTCGGTCGAGGCGCGACCGCCCGCCCGGACGGTCGCTCCCGTGGAATCCGATGGCAGTCACCGCGGAAGACAACCCCGACCTGTGGACCCGCGCCCAAGAGCTGGCGCGCGGCCGCGGCGAACGGTTGTCGACCCTGCACCTGCTGGGGGCGCTCGCCGACGGCCACGGCCCCGCTCGCGGGCTGCTCGCCTCCCACGGCGTGGACGGCACCTGGATCCGGCTGCGGGCCGCCGGCATCTACGAACGGCCCGAGGTCGTGCCCGCGGCGGCGGCGGCGGCCGAGCGATTCGCGGCGCAGCTCAAGGCCCGCACCGTCGGCGAGGTCCACCTGCTCGGCGCCCTGCTCCGGCTCGACGAGTCCTCCGCACTGCGCGTGCTCGCCGCGGGCGGCGTCGACGTCGAGGCCTTCGCCGCCGCCGTGCACGGGTTCCTCACCGGGGCGGCCCGCTGGCGGTCCCGCGCCCGCACCACCGCGGCGGCTCCGCAGGTCTCCAACCGGCTCGAC
>CAZMRP010000271.1:0-6866 GCA_964568275.1 uncultured Myxococcales bacterium | reverse complement strand
CTCCCGCCCGAGGTAGGCCTTCGCGGGCAGTCTCCCGACGCCGCCGGCGCCGCCTCCGTCGGGTCCGGGCCGACGACCTGGAGCCGACGACCGGTCGACGGGCCGACGGCCGGCAGCCTCGACCCGATCGAGAACGCCGCTCTTCCCTCTTCCCTCTCCCCGCTCCCCCCCCTAGACTCGCCCCGTCATGCGACGCATACCCCTCGGCAGGCACACCGTACGGCTCGAGACCCTGGACAACGGACTGGAGGTGCTGATCCTGGCGGATCCCGGCTCCCCGGTCACCGCGTTCCACACCTGGTTCAAGGTCGGGTCGCGGCACGAGCGGCCCGGCAAGACCGGGCTGGCGCACCTGTTCGAGCACCTGATGTTCGGCGAGACCGAGAACCTCAAGCACGGCGAGTTCGACCGGCGGGTCGAGGCGGTCGGCGCCTCGATGAACGCCGCCACCTGGCTCGACTGGACCTACTACCACGAGACCTTCCTCCCCGATCATCTGCCGATGATGGCCGAGCTGGAGGCCGAGCGGATGGCGCGGCTGACGCTCGGCGAGGAACAGGTCAAGCGCGAGCAGGAGGTGGTGGCCAACGAGCGCCGCTTCCGCGTGGAGAACAGCGTGGAGGGGGCGGCGAGCGAGCTGCTGTGGAAGGACGCCTTCCGCGTCCATCCCTACCACCACCCGACGATCGGCTGGATGGACGACATCCTCGGCTTCACCGTCGAGGACTGCCGGAGCTTCCACCGGACCTACTACGCGCCGAACAACGCGGCGCTGATCGTGGTCGGTCCGGTGGACGAGGAGCGGACGCTGGAGTTGTTGCGGAGGACCCACGGCTGGATGAAGCGGCAGGAGCTGCCGAAGCCGCCGGACGCGGTGGAACCGCCGCAGGACGGCGAGCGGTCGCAGCGGCTGCCGTGGCCCACGCCGACCCGCAAGACCTGCCTGGCCTGGCGCTCGCCGGAGCTCAAGCACCCGGACCACGCCGCGTTGAGCGTGCTGGCTCAGGTGTTGTTCGGCGGCCGCTCGGGCCGCCTGCAACGCCGCCTCGTGCACGACGGCGAGATCGCCACCGACCTTCAGGGCGGGCCGGGCTCGTTCCACGACCCGTCGCTGTTCGAGATCTGGGCCGACCTGCGCGAGGGACGGACCCACGAGGAGGCGCTGGCGGCGATCGACGCCGAGCTCTCCGCGCTGGCGGCGACGCCGCCCGCCCCGGCGGAGCTCGAGACCGCGCGCAACCAGGTGCTGCTCGGCTTCCGCTCGGCCCTCGAGACCGCCGCCGGGCGCGCCGACCGGCTGGGGTTCTTCCACGTCACGGTGGGCGACGTGGGGGCGATCGAACGGCGGCAGCAGGAGCTGCTCCGGATCGGCGCCGAGGACGTCCGCGCCGCGGCCCGCAAGTACCTGATCCCGGCGACGCGCAACGTCCTGCTGGTCGACCCCACGGAGGCGGCGTCATGAGCGTGCGGCTGTTCCACGAGCCCGGTCCGGGCCTCGGCTTCGTCGACCTGGTGCTGGCCTTCGACGCCGGCGCCGCGAGCGACCCCGACGAGCGCGAGGGGCTGACCCAGCTGACGATGCGGCTGATGCGCTGCGGCACGGCGCGGCAGACGCGGGCCGAGCTGGACGCCGAGGTGGAGCGGCTGGGGGCGCACCTCGAGGTGGGCGCCGGGCTGCACCGGGTGTCGATCCGCGGCCGCGTGATCCGCGAGAACCTCGAGCCGTTCGCCCGGCTGATGCTCGGCCTGCTGCTCGAGCCGGCCCTGCGCGAGGACGACTTCGCCCAGGCGCAGCGGCTGCTGCTGGCCGAGGTGATGTCCAAGCGCGACGAGGACCAGGACCTGGCGGGACGCGCGTTCCGTCGCGCGCTGTTCGGCGGCGGCCGGCACGGCCGGCCCTCCTCCGGCACCGTCGCCTCGCTGCGCCGCGTGACCCGCGAGGACTGCGCGCGGCGGCACCGCGAGCTGTGCGCGCAGGAGACGGTGCTGGCCGCCGCCGCGGGCGACGCCGAGGAGGCGGAGATCCGCCGCCTGCTGGTCGAGCCGTTGTCGACGCTGCCCGAGCGTTCCGCGGTCCGTCGCAGCGACGAGCAGCCGACCCCGCAGCGCGGCGTGCGGGTGCTGCTGGTCGACAAGCCGGAGCGGACCCAGGCGCAGATCTATCTCGGGCACCTCGGCCCGAAGCCGGGGCGCGAGCACCACGACGGGCTGCTGGTGTCGTCGGTCGCCTTCGGCGGGACCTTCTCCGGTCGTCTGATGCAGGAAGTGCGGGTCAAGCGCGGCTGGAGCTACGGCGCCTACGCGCGGCTGACCCGCAGCCGCACCGACGACGGCTGGCACGTCTGGACCTTCCCCGCCGCCAAGGACCTCGGCCCGTGCCTCGCGCTGGTGCGCGGCATGCTGCGCGACCTCCAGCGCGACGGCGTCACCGCCGACGAGCTGGCCTTCGCCAGGGGCTACATCGTCGGCTCGTCGGTGTTCCTGATCGACACGCCGGCGGACCGGCTCGAGCGGCGGATCGAGACGGCGACGCTCGGTTTCCCCCCGGACTACTACCCGAACCTGCGCGGTCGCGTGGAGGCCGTGACGCTGGAGAAGGCCCACGCCGCCACGCAGGCCTGCGTCCATCCGGACGACCTGGTCGTCGCCGTGGTCTGCACCGTGGCGCAATCGGGCGACGCCGTGCGCGCCGCGCTGGGCGACGGCGCGACCGTCGAGACGATCGCGTTCGACGACGACACGCTGTAGCGCCGATGGCCGCCCCGAACCGTCCCCCGCTCGTCGTCGCCGCGCTGCTCGCGGCGGCGACCGTCGGCGGGTGTCCGGGCCCGGGCCGACCGCCGAGCCGGCCGGGGCCGGACATCGGCTACGTGGAGTGGATCGCGCAGCGCCCCTGGTCGCTCGGCGACCTGCCGGCCGTCGCCGCGTCGTACGACCAGCTCTGCCTTCGCGCCGCGGACGGAGGCGTCCGGGCGGCGGAGCTGACGGCGCGTACCGCGCCCGCGCTCTGGCTGACGCGCTCGATGCTGCTGCCGGTGCTGCGCGTGCTGCCGGGCGACGAACGGGTCCCCGAGGAGGCGGAAGTCTCCGGCTCCTGCGTCGCCGAGCCCGTGCCGCGCATCGAGACCGCCGTCCGCGAGTTCGCCGACCCGGCGTTGCGGGACCACGCCGTCGAGCTGCTGCTGGCGGGCGAGACCCAGGGGGCCGCGGACGGCACCGCGGACGAGGCCCGCCTGGCCCGCGTCCTGCTCGCCGTCACCCTGCTGTTCCCGCTCGACGAGTTGACGGCCGGCTGCCCGGTGCTGGCCGAAGCCGTCGCGACGCTCGACCCCGACCGCGAGCTGTTGGTGCTGCCGGAGTCGGTCGGCGGCGCTTGCGCCGGCGACGCGGCGGCCCCGGCGTGTCTGTGGGAGCGACTGGCGGCCCAGGGGCTGATGGACTCGACCGGGGCCGAGGTGCTCGACCGCTCGAACCTCGAACCCGCCGCGCTCGACGCGCTGGCGCGCCACGGACTGCTGAACCTGGCGGCCCGCAACGCGTTGCCGGTCGCCGAGGATTCCTCCTCCAGCCTGCGCCTGCTGGCCGCCGAGCTGATCGCGCGACTGGCGGAGGCGCTGCAGGTGGAACCGGAGGCCGGCCCAGGCGACGCCCCGGCGGAGGAAGACTGGCCCGACGCCGCGCCGTAGATCCGTCGCCGGATCCGTCGATTTCCCGGCACCACCGAGACAGCCTGTCGCACCTCGTGTGGGGATTCCTGGGCCTCGGGTCGGGGTTTGCCGCACCGAGGCGTACCTGTGGGCCGGTCTCCCGCCGAAACCGTGGTTGGAACGGCGGATGCACTGGTCCGTGCGCGATGCGAACGAAGCCTCGAGTTCATCCACCGACGGTTCAACGAAACACAGCTCGATCTCGGCCGGCGGCGGCGGTCGCCGTCGTGTTGCTGTTGCTCGGCGCGGCGGGTCCCGTCGCGGCGCAGGAGGCGGGACCGGCCGCGGGCGGGGAGGGCGGCGGGGAGATCAACCTCGAGGCGCCGGTCGAGAGCGGGGAGGAGCTGGCGCCCTGGCGGGGGTCGGAGTTCAGCTACCGCAACGTGGCGACGGTGAGCGGGATGGACCCGTCGGCGGAGCTGACCTGGAATCCGTACTGGGCGATGGAGTTCGGCTTCCGGTTCCGGTGGTACTTCGACGAGCACTGGTTCGCGGGGGCGCGGGTGGACGTGACGCGCGAGGTGACGGAGGCGGACGACACGACCTACGCCGGCGAGGCGTGGGTCGGGGACCTGCTGTTGACCGGCGGCGGGTCGCGGTTCGTGACGATCCCGGGGGTCGGGATCGATCTGTCGGCGGACGTCACGTTGACGCTGCCGACGAGCAAGCTGTCGCAGGCGCGGACGCTGTACCTCGGGATCGGGCCGAACGTGCGGCTCTCGCGAGGCTGGACGCTGGGGGGCGACTGGTCGGCGGGCTACCACGTGCGGTTCAACTCGTACCTCCACGGGGCGACGACGGCGGAGCGCGAGACGCCGCTGATTCCCACCTGCGCCTCGTCGGGGCAGGGGTGCGAGGCGTTCGTCAACACCGGCCTGCGCAACGCGCAGTGGCGCGTGCAGCACGGCGTCGACCTGTCGTACCAGCCGCTCGAGTGGCTGGGGTTGTCGGTGGCCTTCGAGCACATCGTCGACTGGCTGTATCCGCTCGAGGCCGACGACCCGCGGGTGTCGTGGGAGAACGAGTCGCCGACGGACCTGCGGCACGCCTCGGCGTTCGAGGCCGAGGTGACGTTCACGCCCTGGCCGGCGCTGGCGATCGGGGTGGGTTACAGCACGATCAGCCCGCAGTTGGCGCCGGATTCCACGTACTACAACCCGTTCTACAACCGGTACACGACCCTGTACCTCGATCTGCGCCTCCAGATCGAAGGTCTGGTGGACCAGCTCACGGAGGCGTTCGAAGGAGGAGCGGCGACATGACGCGCACGTCCTGGTGGATCAACGGAGCGGCGAGGGTGTTGGCGGCCGCGCTGGCGGCGGGAATGCTGGCGGGGTGTGCGGAGGAGCGGGACCCGGTGGACCGGGTGCAGCCCTACGCGCTGCCGAAGTCGTTCTTCGTGGGCGAGGACTTCGCCGACACGGCGGACGACCCGGAGTTCTGGTACCAGGCCACGCTGACCGACGTGGGGTACGGCGCGGCGCAGGACGGCCTGTTCACGTCGACCTACGCCCAGCCGGTGGCGCGGCTGCGCTGGCAGATCACCGAGGACCACCTGATCGGCCGGTTGTCCTACGAGCGGATCGAGGGGACCGACGGGCGGGGGATCGGCGGGGCGACGCAGGACGGCGTGGTCGTCGTGGTCTACGCCATCGAAAGCCACTTCGACATCGTGCGGGCCTACAATCCGACCACCGGCGAGCAGCTCAACGTGCTCGAGGAGAACACGACCGACCAGCCGTGGAACCTGCGGGCCTACATCCGCGTCGACTGGTCGAAGAACCTCAACGTCGACAGCTACGACTTCGACACGCTGTCGCTGCTCGGGGTCTACGGCGGAATCACCTACGAGCCGCTGGCCTACGACGTGACCGACCCGAACGACCCGGACGCCCCGGTGTTCGAGCTGGAGGCCGGGTATTTCGACGTGACGAACAAGGCCTTCGCGCAGCCGGAGCTGATCGACCTCAGCTCCTTCGGCTGGGGCATCGACCAGTTCCCGGCCTGCTTCCTCGACCCCGACTTCATGGGCGGCACCGGGCCCTCGGGCTCGTGCAACCCGGTCGAGCTGACGATCCGGCAGTCGTTCCGGCGGGTCGAGGACCACGACTACGAGCCGGTGCACTGGGACGGCTACCGGTTCCAGGCCTACGGCGGGTTCTACACCGACCGCTACGGCTTCGCGCGGAACTACGGGATGAGCGACGCGCTGTGGTACCGGCTGCTCAACCGGCACCAGATCTGGGAGCGCACGCACGTCTACGGCGACCCCGAGACGATGACCGGCCCGATCGAGTGCTACACGCCGGACACGACGCCGTTCGGCGCGGACCCGCACCGCGACGAGGACGGCAACGGGACGGAGGACGAGTGCGAGTCGGCGGGCGTCGGGTCGCGCTGCGACACCTTCCGGCAGCGCTGCACGCTGCCCTACGCCGAGCGGCGGACCAAGACCGTGCCGTGGTACTTCGCGCACGACGGGAACCAGGAGTTCTTCGAGGCGACGGCGGAGGCGGCGCACGAGTGGGACGTGGCGCTGCGCGCCGCGGCGCGCTCGGCCCAGTACGCCGAGTGCCGGATGGTGGGCGGGGCCGACTGCGCGGGCCGCTTCCCGGTCTGGCCCGGCCAGATGGACGACTACCAGGACGCGGTCCGGCTCAGCGCCGAGGTCGATGCCTGCCGGCACGGTCGGGCTTACGCCGGCGAGGACTGCGAGGCGCTGGCCGAGCGGCTGGGGGTCGAGCGCGGGTACGACCCGGGGGTGATCTCGCTGGCCCAGATGCCCGAGATCGTCACGCTGTGCCACAGCCCGGTGGAGGCCGGGGACCCCGAGGCGTGCGGCGGCCCCCGGCTGCCGGAGGGCCTGACGGCGGCGGAGTGCGAGGAGGCGTACCGGACGGCGCGCGACGCCGAGCTGGTCGCCACCTGCCGCGCGGCCCGCAACGTGCGCCGCGGCGACCTGCGCTACCACCAGGTCAACGCGCTGCGCAACCCGCAGACCCCCTCCCCGTGGGGCATCATGGTCGACTCGATCGACCCGCTGACCGGCGAGTCGATCGCCGCCAGCATCAACGTCTGGACCCACGTCAACGACCTGTGGAGCCAGGAGGTGATCGACAAGCTGCGCTACATGGCCGGCGAGTTCACCACCGAGGACGT
>CAZMRP010000270.1:0-6911 GCA_964568275.1 uncultured Myxococcales bacterium | reverse complement strand
CCTCGCCGCCCTGGGAGCCGCCGCGCTGCTGGAACCGCTGCGCCTCCCGGCGATCCGCGCGCGGCTGCGGCGGCTGTGGCTCCCGGGCGTCGGCGCGCTCGCGCTGTTCCTGGCCTGGCTGCTGTTCCGCCGCGCGTACTACGGCCTGTGGTGGCCGCACACGTACTACGCCAAGCAGGTCGCCGGCTTCCACTGGCAGCAACTGGCCCCGCTGTGGGGCCAGGGCGCCGGCGGGCTCGAGCGGATCTTCGTCTGGGGCGGGCTGGTGCTCGCCGCGTTGCTCGCGGCACGACGACGGACGCTGGTCCCGCTGCTGACGGCGCTCGCCGCGGGCTGGTTCACCGCCACCGCCTTCCTCGACTGGATGCCGAACGTGCGGCACCTGCTGCCGCTGTACCTGGTGCTGCCGTTCGGCTGGGCCTGGGCCGCCGAACGGGCCTCGACCTGGCGCTCCACGGAGGCCGCCGGCTGGCGCGCCCGCGCCCCCGGATGGGCCGCCGCCGCGGCGGCCGTCGTCGTGTTGCTCGGCGCGGGCCTCGACATCGCCCGCACCGATGCAAGGTACTCTCCGTACGACTTCCACACGCACGGCGGCGGGCGCCGCTGGATCCAGCCCAAGACGTGGACGAAGTGGGGCGACACGTGGCTGTGCCTGCGGCGGATCGCCCCACCTCACGTTCGTGCAATGGACTCTTTCGACATGGGAATGATCACCCAGCTGTACCGGCTGCTCGAGGCCGACGCTCGGCCGCTGGCCGAAACCTGGTACATCGGCCGGGACATCGGCCGGGTGGGGTGGCTCGCCCCGGCCAGGGTCTTCGACACCGACGGCCTGTTCACGCCGGCGGTCGTGCACGATGCCGAATGGCGTCGGCGACGCGACCCCTCCCCCGACCTGGTCCACGAAGCCCTCGACCGGCCGGTGGTGATGACCGAGTTGATGCCGCCGTGGGACCTGTGGGCCCGCGAGAATCCGGTGCTGCGGGAGCGCTATCGCCCCTGGTGGCCCGACGACTGGGGGCTGTTGACCCCACGGGACGGCGTGGTTCCTTCCGCGGAGCGGATCCGGGAGCGCTACGAGTGGGCGGCGGCGCGGATGCCCCAGTCGTTCTATGCGATGACGTTGTACGGCGAGGCGGTGGGCGCGGCCCTGGATAAGCGCTTGGAATTCGTGCGTCATGCGACGAGCGACAACGCGCAGCCGGTGGTCGGCGCCGCGCCGACGGGGTTGCCCGGAGCGGGCGTGACCCTGGAGAACGTGGCCGAGGTCCGCGGCTGCGCGGTCGAACCGGAGGCGGCCGTTCCGGGGGACCAGCTGAGAGTGACCTGCTGGTTCCTGGTACTCCGCGGCACCGACCGGCGCGACCGCGTGTTCCTGCACTTCGACCGCGAAACCGGGCCGCCGTACCGGTTCCAGGCCGACCACGAGCCGGCGGCCGGCTTCTGGCCCACCGACCGCTGGCGCCCGGGGGAGACGGTGCGAGACGTGTCGCGCGTCGTCGTGCCGCCGAACGCGCCGCCGGGGTCGTACCGGCTGTTCGTCGGGCTGTACGACGGGGACCACCGACGGCGCGGCTACCCCGCTTCGGCGCTCGACCCGGACGGCCGCATCCCCGGACCGAGAGTCCAGGTGCTGCCGAAGTAGCGTCCGGCAGGCTTCTCGCATACCATACCGGCCGGGGGCGGGGGCTCGTGGAGGTCCGGTGATGGAGCTCGGCGAACCAGCCTGGTTGAGACCCACGATTCCCCCGACGGGGCGCATCTCGTTCGATCTGCTGGATCTCGGCCTGTTCGCCGCACGTTCGCGGCAGCTCACCGAGGCGATCGACGCCGGCGACCCGGCCGCGGTCGCGCAGCGGGCCGGACTGCCGGACGAGCTGGCCACCGGCATCGGTTTCCTGCTCGAGGTGTACCGCGGGCGGCGACGCAAGATCATGCAGGCGCCCGCGCTCCTGCACCCGTTGCGGGCGGCGATCGTCGTGCAGCAGATCGTCCGGCCGGTGCCCGCCGGCGCGCCGGCGGCGGCGTTGTTCCACGACTACGTGGAGGACACGGACGAGCGGGCGGACGGGCAGTTCTTCCAGGGACTGGGGATCGGCCACGCGGCGGACGTCGCCGCCTGGGTCGACCACCTCACCCGGCGCGGCGACGAGAGCTACGTCGCGCACATCACCCGCGTCTGCCGCGACCGCACCGCCGTGGTGCTCAAGGCGGCCGACGTCATCGACAACCTGCTCGACCTGCGCGCGGCCCCCGAGAACCCCGACGACGAGGGCGACCTGCGGCAGGCCTTCGCGCGCGCCGCCGTCTCGCCCACCTGCCGGGACGACCACCCGCCGGTGCCGCGGATCCGCGGCGAGGCGCGCCTGTACGCGGTCTGGAAGTGCTTCTCGCTGATCAACCTCGCCCACCGCGCGGCGCTCTCGCCGTTCCCGGGCGAGGACACCTGCCGCCGGGCGGGGCTGCGGGAGTGCCTGCGCATCGCGATCCACCTCGTGCGCTACCACATCGACGAGCACGAGCGGGCGAAGCTGCTCGAGCAGCACGCGCGCTACTGCAAGTCTCCCGACCTCACGCGCATCACCCCCCCGCGCCCCGGCCACTCGGGCCCCGACGGATTGTCGCTGCTGATGGCCCGGCGCTCCGAGCACAAGGGCTCGCTCGAGACGTTCTACGGCGACAAGTCCGCGATGCTGCTGTCGACGCTGGCGCTGCTCGAGGTGTTCGCGCGGTTCCGTGACCCGCAGTTCGCCGTGGCCGGCCTGGAGACGATGTAGCTCAGACGAAGCGGTCCAGCCGCGCCTCGAGCGCCGCCTTGGGCAGCGCGCCGACCAGCTGGTCGAGTTGCAGCGGCCCGCGCAGGAGCAGCATCGTCGGAATCGACTGCACCCCGTGGCGCGCCGCCATGCGCGGGTTCTCGTCGACGTTCAGCTTGACGATCTTCAGCTTCCCGCCCCGCTCGGCGGCCAGCTGTTCCAGGATCGGCCCGACCATCTTGCAGGGTCCGCACCAGGGCGCCCAGAAGTCGACCAGCACCGGCAGCGGACAGTCCTCGACCTCGGCGCGCCACGTGTCGTCGGTCACCTGCACCGGCCGGCGCGGGAAGACCTTCTCGCCGCACTTCCCGCACTTCGGGTCGTCCTTCGCCCGACGGCGCGGGAAACGGTTTCGCGCCCCGCAGTGGGCACAGGCCTGTTCCACGTGGTCCTCGTCCGGTTCGTGTGCCATCGGTGCCTCCTCTGCCCCGTTCGAGCCCCGTCTCGGTGTCTAAGAACCGCGCTCCGCACTGTCAACCGGACCGCGGACGGGCGGGGTTCCCAACCAGGGGGGAGTGCGCTATAACTCGGCGTCGGACGGGGCATTCATGAAAAACCTGCAAGAGACCTTCACCGAATTGCTGAGGCGAGCGGCGACCGATCTGCCCGCCGACGTCGAATCCGCGATCGACCGGGCGCTCCGGGAGGAGCGGCGCGGGACGGCGGCGCATTCGGCGCTGACGATCATCCAGCAGAACACGGCCGCGGCCCGCGAGACGTCGGCGCCGCTGTGCCAGGACACCGGCACGCATACCTGGTACGTGTATCTGCCGGACGGCCACCCGACCGGCGAGCTCACCAAGGCGATCCGCGGCGCCACGGCGCTGGCCACCAAGAAGTCCTACCTGCGCCCGAACCAGATGGACGCCGTGAGCGGCACCAACAGCGGCGACAACCTCGGCGTCGGCCATCCGGTGATCCACTTCGTGCCGTGGAAGAAGAGCGGCCTCCACGCCGAGGTGCTGCTCAAGGGCGGCGGCTGCGAGAACTGCTCGACCCAGTACTCCCTCCCCGACCAGCGGCTCGGCGCCGGCCGCGACCTCCCCGGCGTGCGCGCCTGCCTGCTCGACGCGGTCCACCGCGCCCAGGGCCGCGGCTGCGCCCCCGGCATCCTCGGCGTGGCCATCGGCGGCGACCGCACGCTCAGCTACCAGGCGGCCAAGGAGCAGTTCTTCCGCCCGGTGCACGACGTCAACGCCGACCCGCAGCTCGCGGCCCTCGAGGCCGACGTCCTCTCCTGCGGCAACCGGCTGGGCGTGGGCCCGATGGGCTTCGGCGGCCGCACCACCCTCCTGGGCGTCAAGGCCGTGCGCCTGCACCGCCTGCCCGCCTCGTTCTTCGTCACGGTGGCCTACATGTGCTGGGCCTGCCGCCGCGCGGCGGTGACGCTGGCCGGCAAGGACGCAGTCTTCTCCCAGCCGACGCTCACGGGACGCCCGTAGCGCAGGAAGGAACGGTCATGGCGGTTCGCGAAATCCAGACGCCGCTCGACGAGACGACGATCCGTTCGCTGCGCGTCGGCGACGAGGTGTTCCTCTCCGGGGTGCTGGTCACCGCCCGCGACGTCGCCCACAAGTACATGGTGGAGAAGAAGCCCGCCTTCCTCCGCCCGCTGCTCCGCGGCGCCGCCCTGTACCACTGCGGACCGGTGATGCGGAAGGAACGCAAGGGCTGGAAGGCCGTCTCCGCCGGCCCCACCACCTCGATCCGCGAGGAGCCCTACACCGCCGACGTGATCCAGGCCTACCGCGTGCGCGCGATCATCGGCAAGGGCGGCATGGGCCCCCGGACCCTCGAGGCCTGCCGCCGCTTCGGCGCCGTCTACCTCCACGCCGTCGGCGGCGCCGCCGTGACGCTGGCCCAGCGCGTGGTCCAGGTGCGCGAAGTGCACATGCTCGAGGAGTTCGGCATGCCCGAGGCCTGCTGGGTCTTCGAGGTCGACAACTTTCCCGCCGTCGTCACAATGGACGCCGCCGGCGGCTCGCTCCACGCCGAGATCACCGCCCGCTCCCACATGGCCCTCGAGCGCTTCCTCGGACGCGCGATTCGCTGACCGCGGCCGCCCGCCGACCCGCGCCGGAACCGCACCGCGTGACCGCCAAACGCTTCCACCTCGTCGCCCTGGGATGCCCCAAGGCCCGCGTCGAGGCCGAGACGACCCTGGCCGCCCTGTTGGCCCGCGGCGCCCGTCCGGTGGACGACCCGACCCGCGCCGACGTGGTGGTCGTCCACACCTGCGCCTTCGTCGAGGACGCGCGCCGCGAGAGCGTCGACACGCTGCTCGAGCTGGCCGCCGCCCGCCGTCGCGGCCGCCGCCCGCGCCTCGTCGCCGTCGGCTGCCTGCCCCAGCGCTACGGCGCCGGACTGCTCGAGCTGCTGCCGGAGCTCGACGCGCTCGTCGGCTGCAACGACCTGACCCGCGTCGCCGACGCCGCGCTCGGCACGGAGCGCCTGTTGCTCTCGCCGACCCCGGACCGCCGCGAGCTGCAACCCCAGCCCTCGACCGCCTCGCAGCTCCGCCACGTCCGCTACCTGAAGATCGCCGAGGGGTGTTCGCGCCGCTGCGCCTTCTGCGCCATCCCCGCGATCCGCGGACCGGCCCGCAGCCGACCCGCCGCCGCGCTGCTCGAGGAGGCCCGCCGCCTGCTCGACGACGGCGCGGTGGAGCTGGTGCTGGTGGCCCAGGACGTCAGCCGCTACGGCGCCGACCGGCTCGGCGACCACGCCGGCCCGCCGCTGCTGCGGCTGCTCGAGCGCCTCGCACGCCTGGACGGCCTGCGCTGGCTGCGCCTGCTGTACCTCTACCCCGAGGCGCTCGACGCCGACTTCCTGCGCGGGCTGCGAGAGCTGCCGGTCGTGCTGCCCTACTTCGACCTGCCGCTGCAGCACGTCACCGACCGGATGCTGCGCCGGATGCGACGCGGCACGCGGCGCCGGCAGCTCGACGCGCTGCTCGACCGGATCCGCGAGCGGTTCCCCGAGCCGACGCTCCGCACCTCGCTGATCGTCGGCCACCCGGGCGAGTCCGAGGCCGATTTCTCCGAGCTGCGCCGCTTCGTGCGCGACGCCGGCTTCGACCGCATCGGGCTGTTCCGCTACAGCGACGAGGAGGGGACGGCGGCGTACGACGACCCGGACCACGTGCCGGCGGCCGTCGCCTGGCGCCGCTTCCGCACGCTGCGGGCCGAGGCGCGGCGGGCGATGCGCGGACGGCAGGCCCGGCTGCGCGGGCGGGTGGTGCGGGTGCTCGTGGACGGCCCGGCCCCCGAATCCCCGCTGCTGCGCGTCGGCCGCACCGCCGCCCAGGCCCCGGAGATCGACGGCCTGACCTACCTCGTCGGCGGCCTCCCGCCCGCCGGCCGCTTCGTCGCCGCCCGCGTCACCCGCACCTCCGACAGCGACCTCGTCGCCGACCTGCGCCTCTGAGCCGCCCGCACGAACCGGAACAACGACCCGGCGCGCCCGGACGTGATCTCGAGCACCCGCCGGAGCTGGCATTGCCGACAGGCGACGCGCGCCGCCCCTGCCGGGCCCCGGCCGCAGTCCCCGGCGGCAACTGGTCGGCGCGGGCCTCACCCGACTCCCTCGACTCCCCCCCGACCCCGCGTTAGGCTCGCCGCCGTGACCGCCCCCCGCACGACGCTCGCCGATCGACTCGCCGCCGGTCCGCTCCCCTGGAGCGACGCCGCCCGCCTGGCGCTGGACGTCGTCGAGGTGCTGGCCGAACGCGGCGGCGCGTGGAGCGGTCCCGACCGGATCGAGCCGTCCGCCGTGCTGCTGGAGGCGCCCGCGGCAGGCGACCCGACGACGCGGGTCGCCGTGGGAGCCACCGAGACCGCGACGGAGCCGGAATCCTCACCCGTACCTCGCGGCGTACGCGCCGTCGCCCGCCTGCTGCTCGCGATGCTCGGCGCACCGGAGACGGCCCTCGTCGCCACCGAGGACGGCGCGGACCCGCTGCCCGCCCCGCTCCGCCCGCTGCTCAGCCGCGCGCTGCGCACGAACGACGCCCGGGCGCTGGCCACCTGGGGCGGTCTGCGCGAGGCGCTCTGGAACGCCCTGCACCTCGCCGAACCGTCGGCGGCGCTCGACGGC
>CAZMRP010000269.1:0-6920 GCA_964568275.1 uncultured Myxococcales bacterium | reverse complement strand
CGAGGTCGACACCGGGACGCTGCGCTCCACCGAGTGGAGCGACGCCGCCCCGGCGGCGGTCCGGCCCGACCGGCGGCCCGCGTAGCTCACCCGCGACCACCCGGTGCACACGCCGCCGTTCCTCGGACGGCGCCACGTGACCGACGTCGACCCGCGCGCCGTGCTGCCGTACCTCAACGAGCAGGCGCTGTTCCGCGGACGCTGGGGCTACCGCCGCCGGCAGCTCACGGCCGAGGCGTACGAGGAGCTGCTGCGGGAGACGGTGCGGCCCAAGTTCGCGCGGTTGACGCGCCTGGCGCTGGACGAGGGGCTGCTGGCGCCGCGCGTGGCCTACGGCTGGTTCCGGGCGCACGCGGAGGGCGACGCGCTGGTCGTGGAGCACGAGGGCGCCGCGCACCGCTTCCCGTTCCCGCGGCAGGCGACGCCGCCGCACCTGTGCCTGGCGGACTACTTCAAGACCGCCGCGGAAGGTGGCGACGTGGCCGGGTTCTTCGTCGTGACGGCGGGCGAGCGGCTTCCGGCGCGGGCGCGGGAGCTGTTCGGCGCCGACCGCTACCGGGACTACCTGGAGCTGCACGGGCTGGGGGTCGAATACGCCGACGCGCTGGCCGAGTACTGGCACGCGCGGATGCGGGTCGAGCTGGGGCTCGAGGAGCCGCGCCCGGCGGAGACGACGGGCCCGGCGGCGCGGGACTACCGGGGCGCGCGCTACGCCTTCGGCTACCCGGCCTGCCCCGACCTGTCCGCGCACCGCGAGCTGTTCGCGCTGCTGGCGCCGGAGGCGCTGGGGGTGACGCTGACCGAGTCCTGGGAGATGGTGCCCGAGCTGAGCACGTCGGCGCTGGTCGCGCACCACCCGCAGGCGAAGTACTTCGCGGTGTGAGGGGAAGGTCATGGCAGGCAGGCGACCGGGATTCGGGGAGCGGCTGCTCGAGCGGCCGCTGGTGTTCGACGGCGCGATGGGCACGATGCTCTACGCGCGCGGGGTGTTCGTCAACGCGTGCTACGACGAGGTGTGCCTGACGCAGCCGGGACTGATCGGCGAGCTCCACCGCGAGTACGTGCAGGCCGGGGCGGAGGTGCTGGAGACCAACAGCTTCGGCGCCAACCGGCTGCGCCTGCAAGGCTACGGACTGGCGGAGCGCGTGGCCGAGTTCAACCGCGCGGCGGTCCGGCTGGCCCGCGAGGCGGCCGGCGACGCGCTGTACGTCGCCGGCTCGGTCGGCCCGTGCACCGCGCCGGGCGAGCCGCCGGCGGCGCCGGGAGCGGTGCTCGAGGACGCGTTCGCGGAGCAGATCGCCGTGCTGGTCGAGGCGGGGGTCGACCTCGTGCAGCTGGAGACGTTCACGCGGCTGGAGGAACTGCTGCTCGCGGTGCGGGTCGCGGCGCGGCACGACGTCCCCGTCGTGGCCTCGTTCGCACTCGACGACCACGGCCGGACCGCGGACGGGACCGACGTCGAGGCGATGGCCGCGGCGCTGCACGCCGAGCCGGGCGTCACGGCGCTGGGGCTGAACTGCGGCACCGGCCCGTCGGGGACCTACGAGAACCTGCGGCGGGTGCTGGCGGTGGCGCACAAGCCGGTGGTGGTGCTGCCCAACGCCGGCGCGCCGCAGCCGGTGCAGGGCCGCCAGCTCTACGTGACCAACCCGGAGTATTTTGCCGAGTACGCCAAGCGCTACGTCAAGCTGGGCGCGCGGGGGGTCGGTGGGTGCTGCGGCACCACGCCGGACCACATCCGCGAGGCGGCCCGGGCGATCCGGGGACTGTCGGAGGTCAAGCGGCACGTGGCGGTGGCGACGGCGCCGGCGGAGGCCAAGGCGCGGGCGGTGGCGGTGACGCCGCGGGCCGAGAAGTCGCGGCTGGCGCGCCGGCTCGCGGCGGGCGAGTTCGTCACCACCTGCGAGCTGCTGCCGCCGAAGTCGGTGGACCTCTCCGGACTGCTGAAGAAGGCCCGGCCGTGCAAGGACGCCGGGGTCGACGCGATCAACATCCCCGACGGGCCGCGGGCCAGCGCCCGCGTCTCGTCGATGATCGCCGCGCTGGCGATCGAGCGGGAGGTCGGAATCGAGACGGTGCTGCACTACGCCTGCCGGGACCGCAACCTGATCGGCATGCAGTCCGACCTGCTGGGCGGCTACGCCGCCGGGCTGCGCAACTTCCTGATCGTGACCGGCGACCCGCCGAAGCTCGGGGACTACCCCGACGCCACGGGGGTGTTCGACATCGACGCGATCGGGCTGACGCAGCTGGCCCGCAACCTGAACCACGGCCTGGACCTCGCCGGACACCCGGTCGACCCGCCGACCGCGCTGCACCACGGCGTCGGCGCCGACCCGGGAGCGCTCGACCCGGCCCGCGAGCTGGACCGCCTGCGACGGAAGCTCGAGGCGGGGGCCGAGTTCATCGTCACGCAGCCGGTGTTCCGGCCCGACGTGCTGCTGCGATTCCTCGACGACGCAGCCGGATTCCTGGGCGGCGTGCCGGTGCTCGCCGGCGTCTGGCCGCTGGTCAGCTTCCGCAACGCCGAGTTCCTGCAGAACGAGGTGCCGGGGGTCGACATCCCGCCGGCCGTGCTGGAGCGGATGGCGCGCGCCGGCACGGGCGACGAGGCGAAGCGCGAGGGGGTGGCGATCGCCCGCGAGACGATCGCGGCGATCCGGTCCCGCGTGCAGGGGATCCAGGTCAGCGCGCCGCTGGGCCTGGTCTCGCTGGCGCTGGCGGCGCTCGGCGACCTGCTGCCGAAGCCGGCCGAGTGAGACCGCTCAGGGACAGCGACCCGGAATCCGCCCGCAGCGCAGCGTGCGCACGCGGTCGTAGACCGGGTAGTGCGAGCCGTCCGGGGCGACCCAGGCGAAGTCGTTCCAGCCGGGGTCGCGCAGCATGAACGGCATCACCGCGGCGACGCTCGCGTGCCCCAGCCAGAAGCCCTCGTAGGCCTGCACGGTCCACGCGGCCACCTCGTCGCGGCTGCCGCCGTTCTGCGTGCAACGCTCGCCGGGGGTGCACCACCCGGTCTCGGTGAGGAACACCGGCAGGTCCCCGCGACCCAGCGCCGACAGCTCGGACTCGAAGAACCGCAGGCCGGTCTCGGCCCGGTCGTAGGGGACGAAGAAGCCCCAGCCCATCCCCTCGGCGGGGTAGCTGTGGGAGGCGAGGCCGTCGAGGCGGGAGGCGAGGTCGGGGACGCCGCCGGCGGTGGAGAGCATGGCGTTGAGGAAATCGACGGCGGTGACGCCGGCCTCGTAGCCGTCGCCGCCGCACTGGCAGCGGCGGGCGCCGCCCGGGGCGAGGCCGCCGTTGAGGACCTTGATCCGCGGGTCGCCCATCCCGTGCAGGACGTCGGCGACGTCGCGGAGCAGCGCGGCGTACTCGTGCGCGGTCTGCTCGTAGCCGAGCCAGTCTCCCGCGACGGTGCCGGGCGTGCAGACCCATTCGTAGCAGAGGTTCGGTTCGTTGTGGACCTCGATCCAGAGCGGCCAGCCGTCGCGGAGCGGCAGGCCGGCGACGACGCGCCGGTATGCCTCGGCCAGTGCCGAGTAGGCGAGGTAGCCCGAGCCGGCGTCGGCGTCGTTGCGGACGTCGTTGTCGCCCCACGGCGGGCCGATGCGGATCACGGGGACGAGGTCGCGCTCGTAGGTCCGCCGGACCGCTTCGACCCACGACGCGTCGGGGCCGGCGGTGTCGCGGGTCACGCCGGGGAAGATCAGCTTGACGTGGCCGCCCGGCCCGGCGAGGTCGGCGGCGCGGTCGAGGTCCGCGGCGTCGCCGGGGCCGACGAGGCCGATGCCGAAGCGGTTGGCGGGCGGGGGCGAGACCGCGTCGTCGCCGCCCGCGTCGTCCGCGCCCGCTTCCGTCTCGACGTCACCGGGACCGTCGGTCTCGGGACCGCCGTCCGCATCGGCGTCCGGACTCCCGTCCGGCGCGACTTCCCACTCGACGTCCGGAGCGTCGGCCTCGAGCGGGGCGTCGCCGTCGGCAAGGACGTCCGCCACATCCCAGATCGGGACCCAGTGTCCGCCGTCGCAGCCGGCGGCGACGGCCAGCACGGCCGCGAGCGCTCCGGCGGTGGTCGCGGTCCGCCCTGCCCTGCCCGTTCCGTTGCGGTCCGTCATCGTCGCCTCCGCCGGGGATGATGGCCGGGGGGCGGGCCGGGTGCAAGCCGGCCTTGCGGCGTGAGTCTCCAGCCGTCGGGTAGCCTGCCGCTCATAGCCTACCTTTCGTGTCGCAGAACCTGCGTTGCGTTGCATTCCGACGGGCCGAGGATGGACGAGTTGGGGGCCACGGATGCGCTTCGACACCAGCCGAGGGCTCTGGGCAGATCCCGCTTGGACTTCTCGCAACCGGCCGCTCCCCACAAGTCGCGGATGCACCCGAGGACGTCCTGCTCCCGGGACCTGAACACCCTGGGAGGTCATGGCCCGCATCGAGTGCAGGATGATGCACCCGAGGACGTCGTGCTCCTGGGACCGGAACGGCTGCTGGGGTAGCATGATGTCGTGCCGGTCCGTGCGCCGGCGGGGAGCATCGGTGGCTCCCGTCGGAGATGCGCGATGCGGATGGTCTACACGCTCACCGACGGCCGGATGGACTTCGACGCCGACTGGGGCCGCCCGGACGGGCCCCGCGCGATCGACGGACGGGCCGGCCGGGTCCGGTTCGCCGAGGCGGCCCGCGACCGGCCGCTCGCCGATTTCCGGGCCGTGGCCGTGGTGTACTCCGAACGGACCGTCCGGGTCCCCGGTCCGCACGACCTGTACGTCGAGGAACCCCGCATGGTCCACTCGGTGGTGCTGGTGCCGCGCGACCCTCCGCCCGCCTGCGCCGCCCTTCTCGACGCCTTCGAGGCCGGCGCGTCACCGTCTTCCGGGTTCTCCCTCTACGGCTCGGCCCAGGATCTCGCCGCCACCTCCCTGCTCGTCGGCCTCGCCCCCGCGGGGACCGCCCGGGATGCCGCCAAGGCCGCCGCCCGGTTGGCCCGCCTGCCGATGCTGGAGCTGTACGGCGAGTTCCCCGTCTGGCGCCCCCGCGATCGGCTCGACCTCTCCCTGCGCGACCTCCCGCCGGGAGCGCCGCGCCCCGGCGACCCCGGACCGACCCCGGCCGGAATCGTCGCCACCAGCGCGGAGGGCGAGTTGCGCATCCGAGAGGCGTCGGCGTCGCGCACGCCGCTGCGGTCTCGCAACGTCCTCCTCGCCCTCGCCGCCGCGTCCGCCGCCGCCGCCGTCGCCCTGCTGTTCGTGGTCGTTCCCGCGGCCGTCGTCGCCGCCCTGCTCGCCGCCGCCTCCCTGTTCGCCGCGCTCGCCGGGCGTGGGGCCGCGGGCCGACGCCTCGTCGTCGGTCCCGCCGTCCTCCGTTGGGAGGGCTCGGACGCGGCGGACGAGATCGCCGTCGATGAGGTGGAGATGCTCCGCGTCGCGGACTCCACGCTCGTCGTCGTCGGTCGCAACGACGAGGTCCGGTGCGAATTCGGCGACCCGGCGATCGCCTCCTGGGTTCGCGCCGCGACCCTCCACCACCTGCTCCCCCCGACCCGCGTGCCGGAGTAGCCGGCCGCCCCCAGCCGGGACACTTCGACGACGCGCTCGCCGCGAGCGTCCACAGAGGCCGGGCGGAGCCGGGACGTGAGGAGCCGGAGGAGAAGCGCGAGGATGAACCGCATGGCGCGCCACCGTAGGGGGCGAGCGGGCCGAAGCAAGGTGCGCGCCGCCTTGCCGAGAAGTGGTATGGTTCTGCGTGTACGAGGATTCCGGGAGGGACAGGCGGGGTTGGCCGCAACCGCGGGGCGACCTACACTGTCGGCCGACGCCGGGGCGCGGCCGGAACGGCAGGACCGGCACGACCGGAGCCGAGGAGGGCGTCATGATCTCGAAGGCCGTCCGTTTTGCGCGGCGCTTGCTTCTGACGATCGGCCTCATCATCGCCGGCTGCGGCGGCGACGATTCCGGGCCGGGCGATGCGGGCGACGTCCGTCCTGACGCCGAGGTTCCGCCCGACGTTCCCGGAGACGCGGACGTCCCGGAACCCGACGGCGACGTCCCGACCGACGCTCCGATCGATGCTCCGACCGACGCCGGTGACGTCCCCGCGGACGTCGCGGACGACGGCTCCGACGCCGCGACCGTCTGGCCGCTCGCCGCGGGTGCCTACCTCCTCGTCGCGGACGTCGAGCCGCTCGACGTGCTGCCCGACCAGGTACAACGGTTGTCGGACGACATCGGCGAGATCCTGCAGAGCCCCGGTGCGCCGCTGCTCCGGCTGCTGGCCGTCACCGCCTGCGAGATGGACGCCGAGTGCACGGACTACTCGGCGCACTCGTACCTCGACTACATCTTCGACCCGCCCGCCTCCGCCGGCGCGGACGCGACGCTCAACGTCTACGGCGTCGTGGTCGCGACGATCCTGGAATCCAACCTGCTGGCGGGCATCCGGGCCGTACGCTCCGACCCGGGCGCGACGTTGGAGGAAGTCCTTGCGCCCGGCCGGAACGTGTTCGACAACGCCGAAGGCTGGCGGCTCGACGGCACCCTGGAGCTGGCGGCCGACCCGGACGCGTCCGGCGGACTCGGAGCCGCGAACTCGATCGCCTGCAACCGCGTGGTCTGGCGCTGGACCGGTGCGGAGGCCGCGTTCGTCCTGCGCCCCGGGTCGCTCGTGACGGCGGACGGGATCCAGGCCGACCTGGTCCCCTATCCGCCCGCCGCGCCGGACGGCACCCGCGCCATCGTGATGGCGCCGTTCGACCTGGGGCTCGATTGGGCCGGGCTGCTCGTCCGGGTGCTCGAGAGCGTCGTCTTCCCCCGGACGATCGACCCGTCCGTCGACTCGTTCGAGCAGCTCTTCACCGTCGCGATCGATTGCGAGGCGTTCGGTGACGACCTGGTGGCCCGCGGCGGCACCTACGAACTGCTGGCGCCGCT
>CAZMRP010000268.1:0-6934 GCA_964568275.1 uncultured Myxococcales bacterium | reverse complement strand
GCCGGCGGAGCTGCTCGAGAACGTCCGGCTCGAGACCGAGGACGATCTGCGGGCCTGGCTCGATCTGCTCGATGCCGAGGTCGAGGCGATCCACACCGCTCGGCAGCTCGAGTTCTATCTGCGGCTGCTCGGCCGCCCGGCGCCCAACGTCGGCCGGTACCAGGAGCTGCACCGCCGGTTGTTCGCCGACCGGGGGGCCGCGGAACGGCTGGAGGCGTGGCGCGGCCGGATCGAGGACCCGACGACCCGTCGTCGCGTCGAGCTGTACCAGGGCCGCTACCTCGACTTCCTCTACGATACGTTCCGGCTGGCGCGAACCGAGTCGGAGACGCGCGCGCGCTTCACGGCGCTGCAGGACGAGCTGGACGCGGCGCTGGTCGCCTTCCGGCCGGAGGTCGCCGGCGAACGGACCACCCGGGCGCGGGTCTCGATCCTGCTGCGTACGGAGCCCGAGCGCGCGCGGCGCCGCGAGGCCTACCTCAGCCGGGCCGAGGCGTCGGCGGCGCTCGCCGACCGGATGCGCGAGCTGCTCGAGGTTTCCAACGCGCTGCACCGGGAGATGGGCTACGCCGGGACCGTCGAGGGGCGGCTGGAGCAGAGCGGGCTGACGCGGGACGAGGTCGAGGCCTGGCTGGACGAGGTCGAACGGGCGACGCGCGAGCCGTACGCCGAGCTGCTCGCCCGGGCCCGCGCGGACCTCGGCCTCGAGCGGGTGGAGGCCTGGGACCTCGACTACTGGCTCGAGCAGGCCGGCGGCTATCCGGCGTCCGCCTTCCCCAAGGCGGAGGCCGTGGCGCGGCTGGAGGCGACGGCCCGCGGCTGGGGCCTCGACCCCGCCGCGCTGCCGGTCACGATCGAAGAGGCGAACCTGTCCAACAGCGGGTGGAACATCCCGGTCCGGATCCCCGGCGACGTGCGGCTGGTGCTCAACCCGACCGACGGCTTCCCGTTCTACGCGACGCTGTTCCACGAGTACGGGCACGCGCTGCACGAGTCGGGGATCGCGCAGGACGTCGGGACGTTCCGCAGCGACCGCCCCGGGCAGTTCGGCGAGGGGATGGCGGTGACCGTCGAGCGGCTGACCGGGATGCCGGAGTGGCAGCGCCGCGTGGCGGGGCTCGACGAGGTGACGATCGAGCGTGCCGGGCGGGTCGAGCAGTGGCGGAAGGTCCGGCGGCTGCGCTCCCTGATCGCCAAGAACCGCTTCCACTACGCCGCCTTCGACGACCCGGCCGGCGACCTGGACGCGCTCGAGGCGCGGCTGACCGAGGAGCTGCTGGGGGTCGACGGGCCCGAGCGGCCGCTGTGGGCCGACGACATGTTCCTGGCCCAGCCGCAGATCTACGTGCAGAACTACGTGCTCGCCGAGCTGCTCGCCGCGCAGGTCTGGGAGACACTGCGGACGCGCTTCGCCCCGGACCCGACGGCCGACCCGCGTGTCGGGCCGTTCCTGCGCGAGGCGTTCTGGCGCCACGGACAGGCTCGCGACTGGCGGGAGCTGATCGCGGAAGCTACCGGGCGGCCGCTGGACGCGGCGGCGTTGGTGCGCGAGCTGTGGGCGACGGAGCCCTGAACGATCCGGCTCAGATGCCGTGGAAGGCCTTGAGCAGCGGGGCGAGGACGAGGGCCACGACACTCATCAGCTTGATCAGGATGTTGAGCGACGGGCCGGCGGTGTCCTTGAACGGGTCGCCGACGGTGTCGCCGACCACGGCGGCCTTGTGCGCGGGCGAGCCCTTGCCGCCCAGCGCGCCGCCCTCGATGTACTTCTTGGCGTTGTCCCAGGCGCCGCCGGCGTTGGCCATGAAGATCGCCATCAACACGCCCGTGACGGTGGCGCCGGCCAGCAGGCCGGTGAGCATCCGGATGTCGATCAGGCCGGCGACCAGCGGGGCGCCGATGGCCAGCAGGCCGGGAATCACCATCTTCGCGATGGCGGCGTCGGCCGAGATCGCCACGCAGCGGGCGTAGTCGGCCTTGACGCCTTCCTTGCCCTCGAGCAGCCCGGCGATGTCCTTGAACTGCCGGCGCACCTCCGCGACCATCGATTGGGCCGCCTCGCCGACGGCGTTCATCGCCATCGAGGAGAACAGGAACGGCAGCATGCCGCCGACGAACAGGCCGGCCATCACCGTCGGATCGACGAGCTGGATGTCGGTGATGCCGACCTGCATCCGGAACGCGGCGAACAGCGACAGCGCGGTGAGGGCTGCCGAGCCGATGGCGAAGCCCTTGCCGATCGCCGCCGTGGTGTTGCCGACGGCGTCGAGCTTGTCGGTGCGGCCGCGCACCTCCGGCGGCAGGTGGCTCATCTCGGCGATGCCGCCCGAGTTGTCGGCGATCGGGCCGTAGGCGTCCACGGCGAGCTGCACGCCGGTGGTGGACAGCATCCCCAGACCCGCGATCGCGATCCCGTACAGGCCGGCCAGGTCGTAGGCGACCCAGGTCGCCGCGGCGATCAGCACCAGCGGGATCGCCGTGGACAGCATCCCGGTCGCCAGCCCCTTGATGATGTTCGTCGCGGGGCCCATCTCGGCCGCCTTGGCGATGTCGCGCGCCGGCTTGCGCGCCTCCGCCGTGTAGTACTCGCTGACCAGTCCGATGATCACCCCGACCGCCAGACCGGCGACCGTCGCCAGGAACAGCCGCTCGGCGCTGATCACCCCCGCGTCCGAGGCGATCGTCTGCGGAACCAGCCACTTCACCAGGAACCAGGTCGCGGCCACCATCAGGATGTCCGCGGCGAACATCCCCATGTTGAGCGCCGATTGCGGGTTGCCGCCCTCGCGCACCCGCACGAAGAACGTGCCGATGATCGAGCACACGATCCCGACCCCCGCCAGCACCATCGGCAGCAGCACCAGGTTGAACTGGTAGTCCGGGTTGGTGTGGGACAGCGGGACGATCCACAGCGCCCCGAGCACCATCGCGCTGACGATCGAGCCGATGTACGACTCGAACAGGTCCGCCCCCATCCCCGCCACGTCGCCCACGTTGTCGCCGACGAGGTCCGCGATCACCGCGGGGTTGCGCGGGTCGTCCTCCGGAATCCCCGCCTCGACCTTGCCCACAAGGTCCGCGCCCACGTCGGCGGCCTTGGTGTAGATGCCGCCGCCCACGCGGGCGAACAGCGCGATCGACGAGGCGCCGAGCGAGAAGCCGCTGATCGACGAGATCACCGCGTCGATGCCGTTCCCCGGCGACCCGATCTCCATCCCGAACAGCGACTTGTACAGCAGGAACAGCAGCCCGAGTCCCAACAACCCGAGACCGACGACGCACATCCCCATCACCGCGCCGCCGGAGAAAGCCACGCCGAGCGCCTTGTTCAGGCCGGTCTGCGCCGCGAACGCCGTGCGCACGTTGGACATCGTCGCCACGCGCATGCCGAAGTTGCCGGCCAGCGCCGAGCAGAACGCGCCGACCCCGAACGACAACGCGACCCACGCCTTGGCGTCCCCGGAGAAGTGGTTCGCCAGCGCCAGCCCGCCGCCCACCACGATCACGAAGATCACCAGCACCCGGTACTGGCGATTCAGGAACGCCATCGCCCCTTCGCGGATGTGGCCCGAGATCATCTGCATCGTCTCGTTGCCGGTGCCCTGCTTCTTGACCCACATCGTCTTCCACAGGGCGTACAGCAGGGCCAGCACCCCCGCCACCGGAATCAGGTAGCTCAGCAGGACCATCGTCTCCTCCTTCCGCGCGCTCGGCGCGACCGACGAGATACAGCCCGACGTCGATGCGTCGACGCAGCCCCCACGAGCTTTTGTTGGCCTATATGGAGGATCGGTCGGGAAAAATCAAATCAATTCGGGATGCCCTGGCGGCCTAGTTTGCCGTCATCAGCCCCGAGAACGAGCCCGACGCGCGGTACGTTCGCAGCCCCGGCGCTCCGACCGGCAACGCGGTGCTGGTCGCCTCCAGCACGATCGGCGACGCCGTCGCCCCCTCGAGGGCGCACGTCAGCGCCGGCCCGCGGACCAGGAACGACAACCGGTAGTCGACGGCCGTCTCGAGCCGGAAGCCGACGTCCCGCTGGGCCAGGGTCGAGTAGGCCGCCCCGTCCCACATCCGGATGTCCAGCCGGTCGTGCGCCCCGTCCAGCGCACACAGGTACCAGCGCACCGAGCCGTCGCTGAGCGTGATCGCCCGGGCCAGCAGCCCGACCTGCTTGGCGGTCGTGCCTCCGCCGACGCCGAGGGCCACGATGCGGAACACCGACTGGACGAAGTAGTCGTCGCCGAGGTCCCAGCCGTCGTAGAACGCCACGGCGCTCGCCGCGCTGTCCGTCTGGTCGTAGGTGTCGGTGCCGACGGTCCACGTTCCACCCGGCTCCACCCAGCCCGGGTCCGTCGGCAGCTCGAGGAACGGCTCGAATCGCAGGATCGCCAGCCCCGAATCGGGCTCGGTCGGCGGTTCGCACGCATCGCCCAGACCGTCGAGATCGGCATTGTCCTGCGTCGCGTTCGCCACCAGCGGGCAGTTGTCGCAGTCGTCCGGCAGGCCGTCCCCGTCCTCGTCGTGCGTTCCGGTACCGGCGGCACAGGGGCAGACGTCGATGGCGTCCGGCAGGGTGTCCCCGTCGGTGTCGCCCGCCTGGCAGCGGTCCCCCGTCCCGTCGCCGTCGCAGTCCTCCTGCCCGGGGTTCCAGACGTTCGGGCAGTTGTCGGCGTCGTTGAGCACGCCGTCGCGGTCGATGTCGTCCGGCGGAGGAACGTCGGGTTCCACGTCGGCCTCCGCGTCGGCCTCGGCCTCGGGTTCCACGTCGGCGTCGGCGTCCGGCTCCACGTCGGGCTCGGTGTCGGGCTCGATGTCGGGTCCGATGTCGGCGTCGGCGTCGGCGTCGGCGTCGGCGTCGGCGTCCGAATCTGCATCGGCATCCGGTCCGATCGGCGTGTCGCCGTCCGCGGCGTCGTCCGTGGTTCCCTGGTCGGGCGGTTCGTAGAACGGGTTGGCCTCCGTGCAGCCCACCAGTGCTGCGAACCCCAGGACAGTGCAGATCCAAGAAGTGCTTCGCATGGTCCAGTCAGTCTACATGGCAGGCCGGTGGTCGTCCACACCTGCCCCCGTTCGGAACTCCGGCCGGCAGCCGGACTTGCCGCGGGGCACCCGGCGGGCGATGTCACGCGGCCGGTGATTCTCCGCGTCGTACGAACGTGGTAACCTCGCCCGGCGATGCGCACCCCGGGCCACGCCACCGGACGTCGCACCGGCACCGGCCGGCGCCGCGGGGCGTCGGCTTCCGAGCGGGCGCAGTTGGCGGCGCTGTCCGGGCTGCTGCGGGCCTGGGCCCCGCCGGAACTGCGCGGCGGAGAGCGGATGGCGGTCCGCGAAACCCTCGTGGTGGGTCGGTCCACGGAAGCCAGCTGGCGGATCACCGACGAGGAGCTGTCCGGCCGGCACTTCGAGCTGTGGCGCGTCGGCGAACGCCTCGCCCTGCGCGATCTCGACTCGACGAACGGCACCGCGGTCAACGGCGAATGGACCCTGGCGCCGCGGGAGGTCGAGGCGGGAGACCTGGTTCGCGCCGGCCGCTGCCTGTTCGTGGTGCACGACCGGCCGATGGCGACGGCGCCGCCGTCCCGCACGACCGCCGCCGTGGCCGCCGGTCCGGCCGACCGGCTGGCGCAGGCGCCGTCCCGGTTCGCCGCCCGGGTCAAGGCCGGCCTGCACGCCGCGGGCATCGACCCGCTCCCGGCGCTGGCCGCCCTGCGTGCCGACGACCTCGAGGCGCTGACGCTGCTCGGTCCCTCCGACCGCGCGGCCCGGGAGCGCGAGGCGATCGCCGACGCGTTCGTCGAGGCCGTGCGGCGGGTGGAGGATCCGCCGGCCGCCGTGCTGCACCACCTCGTGCTGCGGCGCCATCCCGACTCCGCGGTCTTCCTGCGCCTGACCGCCTGCGTGCCGGAGGCCCCGGACGACGCCGCGGCCTACGAGCGGCGCCGCGAGCTCATCCTCGAGCTGTATCGCGAGGTCTCAGGCGACCTGCAGGCGCTCGAGTTGCTGCTGCGTCGGCGCGGCCTCCCCCTGTCGCGCCGGTGGCTGTCCCTGCACCTCGAACGCTGGGGCGCCCGCGCCATGCGCGGTTCTCGCAAGCAGTAGAGCTCCGGAAGTCACGGGGTGGCTGTCCCGTCGTTCCCCGGCGACCGGGCCGTGGGTGTCGGCGCGCCCAGCAGGTCGGCCAGGTGCTCCCGGGCCCACGTCACGTAGATCTCGGCCTCCGCCTGCATCGGCAGCTCGCCGCGCTCCACCGCCTGCTCCACGGCCTGGCGCAGCTTCCCGACGACCGGGCCGGGCGCCAGCCCGAAGGCCTCGATCAGCGCCGTCCCCAACCCCTTGGGCAGCAGCACCGGTTGGGCGTCCAACTCGCGCAGCTCCCGGACCCGTCGCGCCAGCTCGTCGAGCGCCCCCAGGCCGGCGGAGCGGCGGGTCGCGCGCTGCGTGGTGATGTCCGCGCGCGACAGCAGCAGCAGCTCGTCCAGGTGCTGCTCCATCTCGCGGGCGAAGCGCCGGACGGCCGAGTCGGTCCACGAGCGGTCGTACTGGCTGGCCCGCAGATGGTGCAGCACCAGGAAGCGGACCGTCGCGGCGTCCTCCACCGGCATCGCCAGTCGCCGCAGCACGCGCCGGGTCATCCGCGCCCCCACCTCGGCGTGCCCGAGGAAGTGCACCGTCCCGTCGGGCGCCACGCTGCGGGTGCGGGCCTTGCCGACGTCGTGCAGCAGCGCCGCCCACCGCAGCACGCGCGTCGGCTCGGCCTGCTCGACCACGGTGCAGGTGTGCGCCCAGACGTCCTTGTGCGCGTAGCCGTCGCGCCGGCCCTGCGCCCGCACCGTGTCCTCGTGCAGCCCGATCAGCCCCTGCACCTCGGGCAGCAGCGCCGCCAGCGCGCCGCTCCGCCGCAGGTGGTCCAGGCCCGCGGCGGCCTGCG
>CAZMRP010000267.1:0-6943 GCA_964568275.1 uncultured Myxococcales bacterium | reverse complement strand
GGCGTCGCACAGCGTGTAGTCGACGGCCGAGCGGGCGAACTTGAGGAACGCGCTGCCGGTGTGCGGCGCGGCGCGCGGCACGCGCACCTCGACCACCAGCTCGCCCGGCCCGAGCACCTTCGACGGGTGCTTCGCCACCAGCTCGTCGATCGGCACGTCGCGCTGCCCCGTGGCGCTGCGCACGCGGACCACGGCGCCCAGGACCACCAGCGCCGGCACCGGGTCGGACCACGGGTA
Organism: uncultured Myxococcales bacterium; assembly: GCA_964568275.1. Classification (GTDB taxonomy): domain Bacteria; phylum Myxococcota_A; class Polyangia; order DRWM01; family JAAZOP01; genus JAAZOP01. The sequence continues at coordinate 6,706 of CAZMRP010000267.1, read as the reverse complement.
GAGGCCGACCAGGTTGCCGCCGAGCGTGATCTGGTTGCGCAGCCGTCGGGACGCCGCCGCGCCGGTCGCCTCGACCAGGGCGTCGAGCCCCGCGGCGGCCACCGCCTTCCCGCGGGACACGGCGTCGAGCGAGGCCGTGGCCCCCAGGCGCAAGGTGTCGCCCTCGAGGGCGACGGTGTCGAGGCCGGCGCGCGAGAGGTCGACCAGCACGCGGGCGCGCCGGTCGGCCATCGGCACCAGCGCGGTGCCGCCGGCGATGGGCCGGGCCTCGCCGGGGGCGCCGGCCAGCGCGGCCAGCGCCTCCTCCACCGAACGGGGGTGAGCGAATCCTTCGAGCTTTGTCATCTAGCCTCCGCCGACGGGCAGCAGGACCTCGACCTTGGCGCCGTCGGGCACCGGGTCGTCGGGACCCTGTCGCTTGCCGTCCACCAGCACGGTCAGGCGCGTGGTCTCCTCGGGGGCGTAGCCGAGGCGCTCGAGGAGCGCGCGGACGGCGAGCGGCGCCTCCAGCTCGAGCGCCAGGGAGCGCTCGCGGCAGGGGCGACGCACGGGTCCGACGAACTCGACGGTCACGCGACTCATCGCGGCAACCTTACCCGATCGGGCGCGGGGGCGGAACACCCTGCGGGGCGTCAAGCGTCGGGCGGCAGCCGCCAGGCCGCGGCGATCCGCTGGCGCATGCGGTCCCGGACCGCAACGTCGAGGGTCATCGTCGCGAGGCGGGCGAGCAGCACGTCCTGCTGCACGAGGCCGGCGGCGGCGGCGACGCGCAGGAAGCGCACGTCCTTCTCGCGGCCGGCCACGAGTTTCGACAGCACCAGGTCGTGCACCTCGAGACACCAGCCGGTCGCGCCGCGGGTGTTGGCGTTCCGGACGGGCACCAGGCGGTCTTCCCAGCCGGGAGGCAGGACGGCAGTGCCCGGCTCGACGCCCTGCGCGTAGTACCCGAAGGTCTCGTGAAACGGCGAGCCCTCGCCGATCGATCCATCCACCAGGTCGGAGCGCTCCGGGCGGTTTCGCGGGTAGAGGTCGGCCTCCATCGAGATCAGCAGGTCCGGCGGAGCCTCGGGAAACTGCCCGAGGATCGCCTGGCTCCCGACGACGACCAGTTCGTCGTCGTCGGCGATGTCCGCCGCGGCGCGGATCAGATGCTCGAGCTGCAACCGGTTCACGGTGCCGGCTCCTCGTCGTCCGGCACGGCGCGCCAGATCCGCCACCGCTCGCGCGGGGGGACCACGTACGCGAAGGGGGTCGCCTGCCGCAGGTCGCGCGAGCGCTCGTCGTCGGTCGTCAGCACGGCCAGCAGGACCTCGCGGGGCCCGTCGAGCAGCGCCTGCCAGGCCGCGGCGTACTCCCGGGAAGGGCCTCCGGCGGCCAGCCACCCGGCCACCCGACGGCGGGCCGGCCCGAGCAGCGTGGGCTCGGCGGCGATCCGCGCTGCGATCTCCCGATGCAGCGCCAGGCTGCGCAATTCCGCCCGCCGGTGGCCGTTCCGCGACATCGGGCCCATCGTAACGCAGGGCTGCGAGGAACACCAAACACGACGGTCACGGGCGCATGGAGCGCCGGAAACGGGCATGGCGCCCGTGGGCGGCGCGCACCGAGCCGATGCTTCGGCCAGGGGTCGCCGCCAGGGCGGCCTGTGTCGTGCGCAGTGCAGAGTTCGGAGGCCGGTGGCCGCCTTCCACGGCGCGACCGGTCGGGATGCCGGTGGATCAACGGACTCCGGCTTCGAATCGATCGAAGGCCTCCGGCACGAAGGCGTGCAGGCAGCCATTGCCGGTGCAGGAATCGACGGTCAACGGGTTGTCGTCGTCGCACTGGAGCGGTCGGCCGCGGCACCTGCCGTCCGCGTACCGGTCGTCGAAGGTGCACGGGTCGCCGTCGTCGCAGGCCGCGCCTTCCGGGGCTGGTGCGTCGGACGAGGAGAGAGGCGATCCCCCAGCGTTCGTCCCGATCGGGCTCGCGGCGGAGACGGGTTCGAGTCCGGCGTCCGCGGCGGTGTCCTCGACCGGGTTCCCCGGGTCGCCGCAGGCCAGCGGGACAGCCGCGAGGCAGGCCATCACCGGCATCACCCGCCCAACGACGGCGACAAGAACAGGAGGACATCGTCGGTCCTGCATCACAAGTGCTCGCAATCCCGCAGGGCCAGGACGCTCTGCAGGTGCCCTTCCGTTCCGAACTCGGAGCGCCCGCTCGCGGCGAGGCAGCCGGCCCAGTCGCCCGGTCGTTCCGTTCCGACGCACGCGAGGAGCAGATCGCAGAACGCGCGGCAACTCGCCGGCTCGGTCGGCCTCGCGGACGGTTCCGGCACCGGCTCCTCGCCCAGCGCCCGAAGGACCTCGTCGCGTCGTTCGGTAGCCGCGTACTCGGCCGCCCACTCCAGCCGCTGCGCGAGCACCCGGTCGGCCTCGCGAACGACCTCCGGGTCGAGCGATTCCGCTCGCAGTCGCCGGGACTCCTCGAATTCGGCCGGCGTCACCCCTCGGGGTACGACGGGACGACGAGCAGATCCTCGACCCGGAGCCCGGCACGCGAAGCCAGCGACCTCCGTGTCGCTTCCGCAGCCGCGAGAGTGGGGTCCTCCCGGTCGCCCGGGCCGACGTCGGCGGCGTCGACGAGCCCGGCGAGTTCAAGGTCGTCCGACCGGGCGCTGAGCGCCACGAACCCGACTCCGATGCCTACCGCCAACGCAGCCACCACGGTGCTTCTAGCGTGCTTCATCGATTTCGACAGCGAGAAGCGAGAACGAGAAGCGAGAACGTCAGGGACGGCGGCCCGGATCCGGCACCGCCGGGTGACCTCTCTCGACCTCCTTTCGGGCAGGCGCGTGTCGGCCGACCGCCTCTGTCAGGCTGCCGCCTTGACGTCGTCCGCACGGCCCGGCAGGCTGGCGTGAGGAGGCGGGACGTGAACGTGCATCCCCGAGGCTGGTCGCTCGCGCTCGCGGCGCTGCTTGCCGGCTGCTCCGAACAGGTGCCGAACCTCCCCGACGTGTCGCGCGACGACGCCGCGGGCGATGCCGATGTCGCCCCGGACGGCCCGGACGACGACGGACCCGACGCAAGCCCCGACGCGGTCCCGGACGACGCCGTCGGACCCGACGAAACGCTCGAGGACGGAACCGGCCCCGAGGCCGACGCCGATGCGGCCGACGACGCCGACACGACGATCGTCATCGACTGGCCCGCGCGACGGGTCGGGATCTTCTACCTCGCCTGGCACGCCTACGCCGCCAAGGCGATGCAACGCATCCCGGAGGGCGAACGGCGGACGGTCGAGTCGGTGATCCGCGACGTCTCGGCCGCCTTCGGCGACCTGCTGGTCGACCGCGGACTCCACGACGTCGCGATGGCCTTCCACTACCACCTGCGCCCGGAGCCGGGGTTCTACTGCCTGTATCGCCCACGACCGGGCGAGGCGCCGTACGACGAGCCGTACGCGGGGCCGGACTGCGGGGACATCGCGGCCCTCGCAGCACGACACGCCCGGCAGCTCTGGGACGCCGGCATCAACTTCGTCTACCTGGACCTGACCAACCTGCCGACCTTCTCGGCCTTCGGCGACGTGCTCGGCCTGCGACCCTTCGAGGTGCTGCTGGAGGAGTGGCACGCCCTGCGACGCGCGGGGACGCCGACGCCGCAGATCGCGGCGTGGGTCCCGGCACGCGCCGTGGGCGCCGGCGAGACCCCGATGCTCCGCCGGGTGCTCGACGTCTACGACGCCTGGGCCGGCACCGACATGCTGCTCGAGCACGCGCCGGCGGGACAGCCGGTCGTGTTCATCGTGGCGGGAGACGACGTGGACGCGGGGCTGCTGGACGAGGCACGCGCTCGCGGCGTGCTGCCGGTGCGCCTGTGGGGCAACCTGGGCACCGATCGGCTGGCCGCGGGCGACGCCGGCTGGATGCAGCCGTGCACCGAGGGCGGCGCGTTCACCACGCTGGTCGGCCCCGGGACGCCGTGCAACCAGGGCTACACCACCGCCAGTCCGCTCGGCACGGTGCTCTCGGTCAGCTACAGCTACCAGGTGGGCTACGCCTCGCTGCCGTTCCAGGCGGCGGGGCGCAACGAGGGGCTGACGCTGCAGAAGCAGTTCGAGACGGCGTTCGCGGTGCAGCCGGACTACCTGCTGGTGAACGCCTGGAACGAGCTGATCGCGCAGCCGCAGCCGAACCCGCACCCCGCGACCCTCGGCTCCCTGCGCCGTTCGATGGGCGTCGGCGACGTCGACGGCGACGCGCTGGCCGACAGTCTGTGGGTCGACATGTACGGCGTGGAGTTCGACCGCGACCTCGAGCCGACGGTGGAGGGCGGCGACGCGGGACTGCAGCTGCTGACCTCCTGCCTGCGCGTCTACCGCAGCGGTACGACCCGCTGCGCGGATTCCGCCGAGGCGTGCTGCCGGCTCGCGGCGGGGTTCAACACCGTCTGGTCGCTGCGGCGGCGCGGCACCGGGACCTGGGGCGGCGACCACGTGCTGACGATCTCGGACGCCGAGAAACGATCGCTGGTCGACGACGGCGCCTTCGACGAGGTCTGCAACCCGTTCTACGGGCCGCCGGGGATGTGCGGCGGCGGAACGACGGGCGACGGGCCGTTCCGGTTGTGGGCCGAGGGGGGCAGCGGCCGCGTGGCGCTGTACCGCTGCTTCACCGGCGTGGCGCACTTCTTCTCGACCGACCCGGCCTGCGAGGGCACCACCGTCGAGGGGCCGCTCGGCTGGCTCGCCACGGCCCGCTCGTCCGCGATGCCGCGTCCGCTGCGCCGCTGCTACAATCCGGGCGCGCTCGTCCACTTCCACTGGCTCGACGAGCACTGCCCGAGCGACCCCGCGGTGCGCGAGGAGGCGGTGCTCGGCTACGTGCGCTAGCCGACGCACTTCGGCCGCGACAGCCGGGAGGTTTGGCGACTACAATCGCCGGCATGGCGAAGCGCGAGATCCGGGAAACGAGGTCGCTCGAGGAGCCGCCGACGCCGCCGACCGGCGAGGGGGGCGAAGGCGGCAGCGCGCCGGACAACGGGCCGCCGGAAGAACACGACCGGCGGTACGCGGGGACGGCGGAGCGGCTGCGGCGCCCCGAGCGGCTGGCGTGGCTCGAGGTCGAGCGCGTCGTGCCGCTGTGCCTGGAGGGAGTCGACGTCGCCACGGTGCTCGACGTCGGCACCGGAGGCGGGCTGTTCGCCGAGGCGTTTGCGGCCCGCGGGCTGGAAATCGCCGGGTGCGACGTCAATGCGGAGCTGCTGGAGGCGGCGCGCGCGGCGGTCCCGCAGGCCGAGTTCACGACCGGGGCGGCGGAGGAGCTGCCGTACGACGACGCGTCGTTCGACCTGGTGTTCCTGGGCCACGTGGCCCACGAGGTCGACGACCTCGACCAGACGATGGCCGAGGCGCGACGCGTGGCGCGCCGGCGGGTCGCCGTGCTGGAATGGCCCTACCGCGCCGAGGACCACGGCCCGCCGCTCGACCACCGCCTGCGGCCGGAGGTGGTCGAGGCCGAGGCGCGCAAGGCGGGCTTCGCCAAGGTCGAGCAGCTCGAGCTGACGCACATGGTGCTGTACCGGCTCGACGTGTAGGAACGGAGCGCCTCGTGGCGGAGCGGCGGTCCGGCGTTCGAGAAAGGCGCGCGGGATGAAGGTGCCCCCCTTCGACCTGTCGCGCGAGGAGCAGCGCCGGGAGCTGGACCGCATCCGGCACCCGTTCCGCGTGGCCGTCGACCGCGCGAAGAACCCGTTCAACATCGGCACGATCATCCGTACCGCGCATTCGTTCCTCGCCGCCGAGGTGATCCTGATCGGTACCGAGCGGTGGTACGAGCGGGCGGCGATGGGGATGCAGCGCTACGAGCACGTGACGGAGCTCCCCACGGTGGAGGCGTTCCTGGCGCGCGCGGAGGCCGAGGGGTGGCGACTGACGGTGTTCGAGCGCGAGCGGGCGACGACCGACCTGTGGCGGGCCGAGCTGCCGGAGGACGCGGTGCTGGTGTTCGGCAACGAGGACGACGGCGTGGCGCCGGAAATCCTCGCCGCCGCCGCCGAGGTGGTGGCGATCCCGATGTACGGGATCAACCACTCGTACCCGGTGGTGGTCGCCGCGGGGATCGCGATGGCCGAGTGGGCGCGGCGGCGCTACGAGCGGGGCCGCCTGGTCGTCCCGCGCGACCCTGGTACCGCGGGCCAGAAGCCATGATTCGGATCGCGTAGGGGAGCCACCTAGGCCCGAGCCCGCAGGGCGAGGGCCGAGTGCTCCCGCGGGCGCACTCGGGCCGCGCGCCTCGCTCGCGGCCCTGCGTGACGCCCCTTCCGGATCGGAGCCTCTGTCCGGAGCCGTTACCGTGCGGTGAGGTTGAAGGTCCGGGAGTTCGCCGTGGCGTCGGCGGCGGTGCGGGTGTAGGTCACCAGCGGGTTGTCGATCACCACCTGCCCGCCGGCCTCGACGTGCCCCTCGCCGACGATGACCTGGAAGGTGCTGCCCGAGGATCCGACGACGTAGTTCTGCTTCTTCGTCGAGAGCATCGTCACCGAGTTGCCGCCCAGGTTGAGCCAGTCGGTGACGTTCGCGATGACCTGCGCGCCGGCCGAATCGAGCGTGCGGACGGACTGGCCGTTGATGTTGACCTGCACGGTCTCGCCCACCGCCGCGCCGCCGGTGCCCTGGGTGATCAGGAAGTACTGCTTGGTCGGCGCGGGCGTGCCCGCGGCCCGCG
>CAZMRP010000266.1:0-6964 GCA_964568275.1 uncultured Myxococcales bacterium | reverse complement strand
CCGGAGGTCCCCGAGACGCTGCGCTTCGCCCGCCAGTTCACGCTGCGGCACCAGCTCCCGGTGCCGATGCACGAGCTCGAGGAGCGGGACCTGGCCGGACGGTCGGACTACTTCGTGTTCGTCTATCAGGGCGAGAAGCTGGTGCGGCTCGAGCATCGCAACGGCTCCGGGCTCCCGGTCACGACGGACTGGGGCAGCGACGGGTGGGAGCGGGCCACCACGCTGGTGTTCGAGTACCGGGAGAACGGCACGGTGGAGCGCACGACGGCGCTGCGCTGCGGCCCCGCCAACCGCGGGTGCGCGCCGCTGGCGGTGCTGCTGGTCAGCCCCGATGGACGCTCGCGGCGGGCGGTGATCCCGGGGCGCGAGGAGCTGCCGACCTGGAACGACGACCGGATCGCGATTCTGAGCCACGAGCTGGACGAGCGGGGTTTCGCGCAGGTCACCCGCAACCTCAACGCGCTGGGCAGCCCGCAGCCCGACCGTTTCGGCCGCACCCAGTCCACGACGAAGCGCGACGCCGACGGCTGGCCGATCGAGGAGACCGAGGAGATTCTCGACCCGAACAAGGACGACCGGGCGGACCAGGGGACGGCCACGCGCGTCACCCGCACCGTGCGGTTCGAATACGACGAACGGCACAACGTGGCGGCGACGGCGGTGTTCGACGGCAACGGTCGGCCGATCCGCTTCCCCGACAACGCGGCCTACCCGGGGGCGCACCGGATCGAGGTCGAGTGGGACGACCGCGACCGTCCCACGCGGCTCGTGTTTCGCGGTCCGGAAGGCGAACCGGTTCCCGTGGAGCGCTGTTTCGAACGGCGCCGGTCGTACGACGAACGGGGCGGCCTGGCGGTCGACACCTGCATCGGCTCGGACGGACGGCCGGCCCCGGACGCGGAGGAAGTGGTCGAACAGCAGTTCGAGTACGACGAGCGGGGACTGCGAACGGTGGATCGGTCGCTGGGTCGCGGCGGCGTGCCGGTGCGCGAGACGGTGCGGATGACCTGGAACGACGCGGGCGACCTGGTCGCACAGCAATGGGTGGACGAGACGATCCAGGGGACGGACGGCCAGCCGGTCGTGGTCCGGTCGCGGGCCTTCGAATGCGACGAGCGGGGTCGGCGGGTCGCCCTGCGCAGCCTCGACGCCGAGGGCCGACCGGTGGCGCCCCAGGGGTTCGCGACGATTCGCTACACCTACGACGACCACGGCCAGCCGCTCTCCAAGCGGTACGAGGGGCCGGACGGCAAGCCGGTCGATTCGACCGGCGACGAGTTCCGCGGCGTCTCGCTGGTGACCTACGAGTACGACGCCTACGGTTTCATGGTCGGCCAGCGGTTCGAGAACGCCCGCGGCCAGCCGGTCGACAGCCCCTACGCCGCGGCCGAGGTCCGCTGGACCGTGGACCAGATGGGGCGCGTGCTCGAGGAGTTCGAGCGCCCGGTGGGCGGCGAATCGCCCGTCCCGCACCCGAACTGGCCCGGCTCGGTGCGCCGCCAGTACCGCTACGACGCGGACGGCAACGTGGTCGAGGAGCGGGCGTTAGACGGGGAGGGGCACCCGAGCGCGGCGGTCACGGGGGAATTCGTGGTGCACCGCGAGTTCGACCACCTCGGGCGGATGACGGCCGAATGGTACACCGATGCGGCGACGCCGCCGCGGCCGATGGTCGGCGGGCCCGAGCAGGTGGCGCGGGTCACGCGGACCTACGCGGCGCTGGGCGCCGGCGAGGCGTGCTGGACCGACGCGGACGGCGCGGTGCGCTGCACCGACCCCCAGGTGGCGACCGAGGGGTCGGGGCAGGGCACCGTGATCGAGACGCGCTTCTTCGCCACCGACGGCAAGACCGGCTGGTCGGAGGCCCACGGGCGCGGGATCCACCGGGTGGTCTCGGTGCGCGACGCCGAGCAGCACGTGCTGGAGATCCGCTACTTCGGCGCGGACGAGCGGCCGGCGGTCAACGGGCGGGGCATCCACATGGTCCGGACTCGTTGGAGTCCGGCCGGGCCCACCGAGGAATCGTACCTGGGTCTCGACGGCTTGCCCGTGGAGGCCGACCAGGGCTCCGGACTGCGCTGCGCTCGTCGCAGCTGGACCTACGACGACCAGGGCCACCTCGAGGAGTACCGCACCTTCGGCGCCGACGGCCTGCCGCGCGAGGACGCCTGGGGCGTCGCCGCCCGCGTGCGCCACTGGGTCGGCGAGAAGGTGGTGGAGGAGCGCTACCTGGCGGCGAGCGGGGCGTTGCGCAACGGGGCGGCGGGGATCGCGCGGGCGGTCTGGGACTACGACGACCGGGACCGGCCGATCCGCGAGGCGTTCCACGACCCGACGGGCGGCCCGGTGTCGCCGGAGGACTGGGTGGCCGAGCTGACGGCGCACCGGGACGCGACGGGACGGATCGACCGCTTCGACCTGTCGCCGCCGCTGCCGTTCGGCGAGGGCGGTGCGGCGCTGGCCCGGGTCGAGCTGACGGAGCAGGGGGCCAACGCGCTGGCGGTTCCGCGCGGCGCCGACGGCACGCACCTGATCCTCGAGGGGGTCGTGGCGCTGCGCTATCCGCGCACCGAATGGGGCGAGCGGCCGGGCTGCGTGGGGCTCGACGGCCGACGCCTTGCGTGCGCCGCGGGAACCGAGGTCCTCCTGCGGTTTCTGTCCGCTCCGGCCCGCGTGTCGTGCACGGCGGGTGCGGCGGCGGCGGGGGAAGACCGCTGCGAATGGGTGTGGGCACCGTGATGACGATTCGGACGCCCCGTCCGTCTAAGGCTCGCTCGGCCCCTCCGGTCTGGCCCCGAAGCGCCCCGGGCGCTCGGAGCCAGACCCGAGGGACAGCCAGCCGGGAGAGGAGGCCTGTCTTGACGTGCAGAACGGCAATGCTTGGGGTTTTCGTGTATCTCGGGCTGGGGGCGACCGCGGCCCGGGCCCAGACCGACTACAGTTACGGCGACTACGCCGCGGACTACGGCGACTACTCGGGGGGCGAGGCATACCCCGTGGAGGACCCGCCGGCGGAGGGTCCGCCGGCCGGCGAGGCCTCCGGGACCCCGGCCGGCTTCATGGCGTTGTCCTTCGCGGGGGGTTCCGGCTCGTTCGCCGCGGGAACGACGGTCCGCACCGCCGACACGCTGTACTGCGACGCGGTCCGCTACTCGCTGGAGGAGGAACGCGAGGACACCAGCCCGGCGCGGCTGGCCCGGCTGCTCGAGCTGACGCGGACGATCAACGTCGTCGGCCGGGCGATGGACGGCGACCGCTGCGGCGGTTCGACGGAGGGTGAGTGCATCGGGCTGCACAAGGCGGTGGAGCGGGCCCAGTTCCGCGCGCTCGAGCTGTTCCAGGACGCCGACCAGCTCGAGGCCTGCATGCTCGACCCGATCCGCACCTGGAACGAGCAGGAGGGCAAGTGCCAGGAGATGCGGCAGAACATCTCCGACCTGCGGCGGCTCGATCGGGAGGTGCTGAGCCGGGCGGAGTACGTGGCGGCGGTCCGGCTGTGCGACGGGGCCCTGGGGCTGGACGCCGGCGTGCGCGCGGCCTGCGAGAACCTGCGCACGGCGCTGGCCGAGCACGCGCCGCCGTCGGGCCAGCGGCCGTCGTTCTGGCTCGATGCGCCGCTGCCCCGCGGGGTCCAGGAGGGGATCCGCAAGGTCCGGCTGTCCACGGGCGGCAACTTCGACGTCGACGCGTTGTCGAGCGACCTGGCGCGCGGCTACCGCTGCGAGACCCAGGGGCAGTCCGGCGACGGCGGGTCGGCGACCGGGGTGCTGGTCGGGCTGTGCAAGGAATACGACCTGCTGCGCCGGGTGTCGGACGCCTGCCGGCTGGCGTCGGTGTACATCGACGAGCGGGGCGACGTGCACGCCTCGGGCAACCTGGCGACCGAGGACGGCCGCGGGCTGGCGACGCTGTGCGTGGACGTCTCCGACTTCGCGCCGGAGTTCCCGTTGCTGGTCACGGTGCGGCTGGGCGACGAGAGCTCGCGACCGGTGCGGGTCTGGCCGGGCGAGCCGATCTTCATCGGCCAGTACCTGACGGGGCCGGTGTCCTCGGGCGACGTGATGGGGATCGAGGTCCGGGGCAAGCCGCGGGGGATCTCGCTGGCCGAGACGCTGCGGGTCAACGGGGTGTCGGTGGACCAGCCGGACGCCTGCCGCATCGCGCGGACCTACGTGCCGGTGGTCGACCACGAGGTACCGATCGGCGGGTCGGCGCAGAAGGTGATCCCGATGTCGTTCCACAGCGGACGGCTCGGGGAGACCGGCACGGTGACGCAGGGCGACGCGATGATGATCTGGGTCCGCGACATCGAGCCCGCCGGCGCGGTGCGCGTGGAGTACCAGTCCAACGACGAGCCGCAGTACGTCGGCTACGTCCCGCCCCCGCTGCTCGGGTCGAGCCAGGCGTTGACCCCGGCGGAGCAGGAGCGCGAGCGGCACCGGCCGCCGGGCGCGCACGTCCGCCCGACCAGCGCGGCGGTGGACCAGCCCCTGGTGCCGCGGCGCGCCCGCTATCCCGGCTCGCGCGTGCTGCGACTCGGCTTCCCGGCGGGTTTCTTCGAGTACCCGATCCGCGTCTGCACCTACTCCAGCGAGCGGGCGGCGGGCGGCGGCCCGACCCCCTCCTTCGCCCCGGCGATCGCCTCGTGCGACGACCCGCGCGTCACGACGGTCCTCTCCGAGCACATCTACGTGCACGGCGAGTACTACTTCGGCATCCGCGCGGGGTTGATGGGCACCTGGTTCCCGGTGCGCCGGCTGATCCCGCGCCAGACGCCCGACGCGCTGCGCTCGGGGAGCGACGTCTGGCAGGTGATCGAGGAGACGGAGAACGTCTACGACTTCGACGTGCCGCTGCTGCTGGCGATCTACCCGTTCGGCCGCGACCCCTACGAGTTCGACTATCGCTTCTGGGACTTCGAGAACGGCCACTACTGGAACGACGTGGCGATCCTGCTGGGGTTCAGCATGATCCGCTACCCGTTCGACCACATGTACGCCGGCATCTCGCTGCCGCTGTACAGCGGCGTGTCGTTCAGCGTGCTGGCGCACTTCGAGCGGCGTTCGGTGCCGATCGGCGTGCAATCCGGCGACGTGTTCCAGTACGCGGGCAGCGAGGATCCGGAGCTGGGCAGCGTGTTCGGCGCCGAGAGCCAGTTCATCACCGGCGTGGCGTTCGGCCTGTCGGTGGACTACGACCTGTTCGAGCGCGCGTTCAAGGCGCTGTACAACCGCTTCACCGGCGGCGGCGTGTTCCAGTCGACCGGCAGCGACTACGGCGGCTGGTAGGCCGGGGAGAAACGACGATGACGATCCGAATCCTGGCACTCGCGATGTTCGCCACGACGGTGGCGGCGTGCGGCGACGAATCGAGCATCACCGACGTCGGCGACATCCCGTACCACGTCGAGCTGCGGCTGGTCGATCCGCTGAGCGGGGACCCGCTGCCGCTGGCCGGCGGCGACGCCCGCTGGCCGTTGGGGCTGCCCGAGGGGCCGCTGGTGGAGATCACCTACTCGGCCGACCGCGTCACCCCGGCGGTCCCGCTCACGGTCCGCGTGACCGGCGCGGGGCTCGAGCAGGCCGAGCTCGACCCGTACGAGGAAGGGGAGACGGGGGGCATCGACCAGGCCGAGGTCCAGATCCCGCTGGCGCTGGTCGACGAGCAGTCGCGCACGGTGCGGGTCGACCTCGTGCCGCCGGAGCGGCCGGGCCGCGCCGTGCTGACCGCGGTGCTCGGCGGCGTCTCCGCCTCGGTCGGCATCGATTTCGCGCTCACCGACGTGGCGCTGGAGCTCAGCGCCGCCGCCGGCGTGGCCGACGGGGCGACCGAGGTGCCGCTCACCGTGCGCGGCGCGCCGCGCCAGGTCGTGGTGCTCGAGACGTCGCTCGGCGCCTTCGTCGCGCCCGGGTTCACCACCAGCACCGCGCTGACCCTCCAGCCCGATCCGGCGGACGAGACGGCGGGCGTGGCGGAGGTGGGGCTGGTCTCCGACTCCGCGGGCACGGCGGTGGTGTCGGTGGTGGGCGCCGCCGCCACCTGGGCCCGCGTGGACTTCGCCGCGGTCCGGCTGGTGATCGGGTCCCCCGTCGCCGTGGCCTTCGAACCGGGTCGGCTGGTGCACGACGTCTGCGTGACGCTCAACACCGCCCGCGGTACGATCGCGCTGACCAACACCTCCACCGACGCGGAGGTCCTCGACGGCGACGCCGTGCCGGTGCTGGACGCGGACGGCGCGCCGCCCCCGGACTGTCCCGCCGGCGCCGCGGCCGGCTACGCGGTGTTCCGCTGGGCGGCCAACGGCGCCACCGACAACCTGACGGCCGCGTGGACCGGACCGGAGGCGGGGGACGGCGCCACCGTCTCGCGCCGCGTCACCGGCGCGGCTTTCGCGGGCTACGACGGCCGGCTCGACGCGACCCAGCTCGACTTCGGCGACCCGTTCCTGCTGCTGCTCGAGACGGAGCTGACCTACCGGGCTGCGGGCGGCCTGGCGGCCCAGCCGGCGGCCGGCGTCCCGCTGACGTTCCTCGTCGTCTCGGCGTTGGACGCGGAGGAGGTCTTCGCCGACACGCTCACCAGCGCCGACGGACACGCCGCGGCGGTCTACGCGGTGGCCGACGGCGACGAGTTGCAGGTCTTCGTCCAGCCCGAGGGCTGGTCGTCGATCCTGCTCGGCCCGGCGCCGTAGGGGTCGGCGGTGCTGGGCCCGTTGCCTGCCGACTTCGTCGACCGCCTGCGCGACCTGCTGTCGACGATCGACGTGTCGCGGCTGCTGCTGCGCGCGGAGGCCGACGATTCGCGGCTCGAGCGGCTGGTGGCGCTGGCGACGCGCCTGGCCGGGGCCGAGTCGGGGGTGCTGCTGCTGGTCGACGAGGACCGCGGCGACCTGCGCGTGGCGGCGGCCGTCGGACCGGGTGCCGAGGCGTTGCGCGCGACCCACCTGGCCCCCGCCGCCGACGTG
>CAZMRP010000265.1:0-6994 GCA_964568275.1 uncultured Myxococcales bacterium | reverse complement strand
AGAAGCTTGCCGAGAACCAGGCGAAGGAGACCAACGAGGCCTCGACGGCGGCCAAGGTCCAGGGCGGCACCGATACGCGCCATATCCTCGAGCCGAAGCAGACGCTGGACAAGCGCGAGTCCGAGCGGCCGGACGCGCGCGAGACGACGCTGCAGAAGGACCGCCAGCTGGTCGACCTGAAGGACAAGCTGTTCGAGACCGAGAAGAAGGGGCTGGAGTTCGAGGACACGCTGTCCGACCGGGAGCGCGAGATCGGTACGCTCAAGGGGCAGGTCGAGGCGTTGACGGCGGACAAGGAGGTGATCGGCAAGCGGGCCGACGACCTGGGCCGCCGGCTGAAGTCCGCCGAGGAGAACCTGAGGAAGGCCAAGGACGAGGCCGAGGCGCAGCGCAGCGCGACGGAGCAGGCGCTCCGGGAGAAGGACGAGGCGCACGCGGCGGCGTTGCAGGGGGCGCGCGACGAGCTGACCGCGGCGAAGGACCAGGAACGCGAGGCCGCGTTGGACGCGTTGCGGGCCGCGGCGGCCGCGGAGCGCGAGGCCGCGCTGGCGGCGGCGAAGGCCGAGTTCGAGGGGGTCCAGCAGGCGGAGCAGGGCCGCCACGACGCCGAGGTCTACGAGATCCAGGAGCGGTTCCGCCGCTCGATGAACCAGCAGGAGGAGAAGCTCAACGCCGAGCGCACCCGGGCGCTCGAGGAGCTCCAGCAGCGGCACGACGGCCAGGTGGCCGAGCTGGTGACGGAGCACGAGCGGGAGCTTGGGGGGCTGCGGGCCGAGATCGGCGATCGCGAAGCCAAGCTCGCCGACGCCAACCGGACGATCGAGGAGCGGGTCGCCGAGGTCGCGCGATTGGCCGAGGAGCGCGACGAGCTGGGACGCCGGCGCGACGCCCTGGACGGCGAGCTGAAGACCAGCCAGGTCGCCGCCGAACACCTGCGGATGGAGGTCGAGGGGGCCCAGCAGCGCACCGCCACGCTCGAACGGGAGCTGGCGGAGGTCCGCGACGTGCGCGACCAGCTGCGCGCGAAGCTCGAGGCCGACCTGGCCCGGGTCGACAAGAGCCGCCAGGCGATTGCCGTGGCCCTCGAGCTGCTCAACGAGGTCGAACCGCTGTAGCCCGATGGGCGGGGCCGGCCGGCCTCAACCGCCGCCGCGCCGCCCGCCGCGCCGGGGCGGCGGATCGGCCACGGCCTCGACCTTCAGCGTGAACTCGCCCTCCGAAACCTGGTATTCCTCGCCGTGCACCACGATGCGGTAGGTGCCCGGCTCGACGGCCACGGAGGGGGTCAGGCGCGCCTCGCGGTTGGGCTGGGCGTTGTCGCTGGTGGCCACCGCCACGCCGTCGGCGCGCTGCAGCTCGACGACGTGCCGGAACGGAGCGGCCAACGTCACCGCGAGCTTGGTCGCGGCCTCGAGCTTCAACTCGTAGTACCGGCGCAGCACGTGCCGCGTCAACGTCCCCTTGGCCTCGCCGCCCAGTCCGATCGGCTCGGGGTCGAGCGGCGTGAGGACGATCGTCGCGGGGATCTTCTGGTCTGCGCCCGACGAGCGGAGGAGCTGGGCCAGGTAGCCCTGCTGCTCGAGCTGCAGCTCGAGCACGGCGCGCTTGGTGGAAGAGTTGACCGACTCGCGGCCCATCAGCAGGTCCTGGGGGCCGAGGACCTGGAGCGTGTTGCCGGAGCCGTCCTCGCAGTCCATCGCCACGGCGTACAGCCCCGCCTGCGTCGGGATCAGGCCCACGCCGGTGGACTCGAAGCCCGGCTCCAGCACGATGCGGACCGGCTCGTCGGCCAGCGCCAGCGGCAAGGGCCGCGCCAGGACCCGTACCGAGCGCTCGCTGGGGTAGCTGTCGCAATCGAGGAAGGCGCTGGAGCGACCGGCGGGCAGCAGCGGGTAGATCTGGAGCTTGTCGTCGTCCTCGGCCCGGGCCAGCGCCTTGTTCTCGGCGTCGAACGCCTTGAGCCGGCAGGTGACGTGCGGTCCGGAGGCGATGGCGGTGATCTCGAACGGCGTCTCCTCCTCCAGGGTGATCGGCAGGGTCGCGCTGACGCGCCGGCTGTGGGCGCCGGGGAGGACGAGCACGAGGTCCTTGCCGGGCTCGAGCGGTTGTTCGGGCAGCACCAGGGGCCGGGTGGCGTCCTGGACGGCCTGCTGCGCCGCCTGGGTCGACTGCTCGACCTGGTCCTGCACCTGGCGCTGCATCATGAACACGCCGAAGATCGACCCGCCGATGATCAGCAGCGTCACGACGGAGGAGATGATGTAGGTCGCCGACGAGCCGCGGCGCGTGGTGAGCACCGGCAGCATGGGCGGCGGCGGGGCTCCGTAGGGCGACGGTGCGCCGACGGCCGGGGTGCCCCAGCCGCCGGCGGAGGCGGGGGGCGGCGCGGGGGGCGGCGGATAGCCCGGGGCGGCGCCGGGCCCCGGCGTCGCGGGCGAGGGCATGAAGCGGGTGGCGAGCAGCGTCGCGCCGCAGTACGGACACCTGCTCTCGGGCCCGCTGGGGGCCCGCTCCAACGGTCCGTTGCAGTTGGGACACTTGGCGACGACCGGCATGCGGACCTCCCTCTAGACGTGCAGTTCGACGACGTCCTTGTCGTGCAGCACGAACTCGGCAATCACGCGCTGGCCCTCGAAGGTGTGCGTGCCCCAGATGCGCGCGAACTTGAGGTTCTGGGCGAAGTCCTTGTGGATCCGCTCGCAGAGCATCCCGACCGTGTCGCCCTCGTGCAGCACGAAGGGCTGGTCGAGGTCAGCCGGCTTTCCGGGTTGCTTGGCGTAGACGCGCAGCAGGCGGCAGGTCCGGAACACGAACGCCGTGACCTCGCCCAGTCCCTCGCCGGTCTGGCCCGAGACCGGAAACAACGGCAGGTCCCCCTCGTACAGCTCGCGGAACGCCTCGAGGTTCTCGCGGGCGTCCGGGGCGTCGAGCTTGGTGGCCACGATGGCGGCCGGTTTGGCCCGGTGGCGGATCGTCTCCTCCGCCAGCGCCGGGTCGCGGCGCGGAAACAGCTTGGCCTCCTCCAGCAGTCGTTCCGTCTCGTGCAGCTCGGACAGCGGGTCGACCGCCAGGTCGACGACCAGCAGCAGCACGTCGGCGTTGCGCGCCTGGCCGATGACCCAGGGCAGCGGCCGCTCGGCCGACAGCGGCGGCAGGTCGACGAGCTGGAGCGGGACGTCCTCGTGGTAGGCGATGCCCGAGCAGGGCAGCTGGGTGGTGTAGGGGTACGGGGCGACCTCGGGCTGCGCCTTGGACATCCCGCGCAACAGGGCGGACTTGCCGACGTTGGGCGGTCCGAGCAGCATCGCCATCGCCGTGGCCTCCCGGTCGACGGTGATGGCCTGGGACCGCCCGCCGCTCCTGGCCTTCGGCGGCCCCTCGTCGCGCATCCGGGCGATGCGGGACTTGATGTCCGCCTGCATCTTCTCGGTCCCCTTGTGCTTGGGGATCCCGGCCAGCATGTCCTCCAGGGCGCGGAGCTTGTCCTCCCAGGCGGCGGCGGACTTGTAGCGCTGCTCGGCTTCCTTGAACTCGGGTGACAGGTTCGCGGGCATGGGTGGTCCTGGCGCGGCCGTTCGCCGGTATCGTCCTCCGGGTCAGAACATCGAGCGTCGATGGGGCTGGAGCGTGCCGACCATCTCGTCGCCCCGTTCGATCCAGTTGAGCCCCTCCCGAACCCATCCTTCGGCGGCCGCGGCCTCCGCGGGCGGCAGCCGCAGGGCCTCGAGCAACGCCGTCAGCTTGAGGCGTTCGGCCTCGCTGACGTTCCCGTCGGCGTAGGCCATCAGCCACGCATCGCGGAGGAGCAGCCGGCGCACCGCGGCGTCCTGCAGCCGACGCAGCTCCAGGTCCACGGTGGGAGGTGCGTCGAAGCAGGCGCGGATCAGCTTGCGCACCTCCTCGGGCAACCCGTAGTCCGCCATCGTGGCCTCGAACATCGCCCGCTCGGCCTCGGAGACGTCGCCGTCGGCCGCGGCGACCCCGGCGAGGGTCTTGAGGTACAGCAGGACCTGGTCGGTGGTCAGCGGTTGGACCCGGAGGCGCAGCATCGACGAAGGTGTACCCGAAAAGGCGACTGCTGGGCAAGCGCCGCAACACGGCCCGCCGGGGGCCGGCCGGGTCGACGAGAACGGGGGGACTAGCCGCCGGTGACGGAGGCGGAGACGGAAACCTGGACGTTGACCGAGGCTTCCATCGTGCCGCCGGCCGAGCCGCCGACGCCGCCGAGGAACTCGAGCTTCGCGTTGAACTGCGCGGTGTACTCGGGGATCTTCACCGCCAGCATCCCCTGCAGGTCGTTCGGCAACGAAGCCAGCAGGTCCGTGCCCTCGGAGATCACGACCTGGAGGTTGGCGATGATCGCCTCGAGGCGCGGCTTGATGCCCGCCACGCGCTCCAGGCACAGCTTGACGGCGTCGATGATCTGCTGCGCCTCGGGGGTCAGCTCGACGCCGCCGGACGCCACGATCCGCACCTCGACCGACGCGTGCGCCTCGCCCTGGGCCGCCGCGCCGCCCGTGCCGGCCTCGGCGCTGCCGGAGGCGCCGGCCTCGGCGTTGATCTCCACCGTCAGGCCCGCCTCGGCCGTCACGCCGGCGGCCGCCAGCTTCTCGGGGATCGCCGCGGTGATCTCTTCGAGCGTGGCCGTCTCGGGCAGCCCGAGGCTGACCGCCAGCTCCTTCGGCGCGTCCAGGACCCACTTCTCGGCGTCCTCGACCGAGGCCTGCAGCTCCTCGACGTGCGCGAGCCACCGATCGTACTTCACCAGCACGTCGTCGCCGCCGCCCGACACACCCTCGACGCCCGGGATGCCGCTGGGGCAGCCCAGAAGACCCACGGCCAGACCGACCACACAAAGAACCTGCTTCATCTTCCTACTCCTCCTCCCGTTCCTCGGAACGATGGAACCGGACCGACACCCCTCCCGGTCGTGTCGTCGATTGGGGCCGGATTTTAGGAATCGTGGAGAGATCGTCAAGCCCAAAGACGAAATTCGTCGTCTTGGCTGGCGGACCCGCGCCGTTTGGGGTTATATTGCCGGGGGTCGGGGGAACTGGGAGGCGCCGCGTCGGGTGCGGCGACCACAGGTTGGCCGAACGAGAAGCATCCCAGATCCTGGTCGTCGACGACGAATTGGTGATCCGCCAAATCCTGGCTGATTTCCTGACGATGGAGGGCTACCAGGTGGAGACGGCCGAGGACGGCCGCGCGGCGCTCGACAAGCTCCACACGACGACCTTCGACATCGTGATCTCCGACATGAAGATGCCGCGCATGGGCGGTATCGAGTTGATCGAGACCATCCGCGACCGCGGGGTCGACGTGCTGACGGTCATCATGACCGCCTACGGCACGGTCGAGACGGCGATCGACGCGATGAAGAAGGGCGCCTACGACTACCTGCTCAAGCCGTTCAAGATGGAGGAGGTGATCCGGGTCGTCGAGCGCGGATTGCAGAATCGCAAGCTGGTGCGGGAGAACATGATCCTGCGCGAGACGATTGCGCTGTACCGCGCCACCGAGGAGATCTCGACGACGCTGTCGTTGTCCGAGGTGCTGGACCAGCTGACGCAGACCACGCTGCGCGAGACGCCGGCGGACGAGGTGATCCTGCACCTGACGGCGGAGGGGGGACAGGTGACGTTGTGCACGCGCGCGGCGCGCAACGGGCCGACCTTCAGTCCCGAGCAGCTCGACCTGGCGGCGCTGTTCGCCGCGCACGGCAGCAACCAGCCGGTGCTGTCCAACGGCGAGCGTTGCACGGCGTTCCTGACCGAGGGCGCCCCGAACGTGACCTCGCTGCTGTCGGTGCCGCTGCGCGTGCCCCAGCGGATTCTCGGCCTGATCACGGCGATCTCGCTCACGCCGGGCAACCGGTTCTCCGAGGGCCAGCGCAAGCTGCTGTCGCTGCTCGGCGGGCGGGCGGCGGCGTCGATCGACAACATCCGGCTGTTCGAGAACCTGCAGGCCACGTTCCGCGAGACGATCCAGGGGTTCGCCCGCGCGCTGGAAGCGATGGACCGCTACACGGCGGGTCATTCGGACCGCGTGACCCGCCTGTCCCGCATGATCGCGCTCGAGCTGGACCTGCCGCTGGAAGAGGTCGAGATCATCACCCAGGCGGCGTTGATGCACGACATCGGCAAGATCGGCTGCCAGGCCAACCTCAACAAGCCCGGCAAGCTGTCCGCCGAGGAGTACGAGATCTTCAAGGCGCACCCGACCTTCGCCAGGCAGATCCTCGAGCCGATCACGTTCCTGCGGCCGATCGTCTCCGGCGTGCTGTCGCACCACGAACGCTGGGACGGTTCGGGCTATCCCGACGGGTTGAAGGGCGAGGAGATCCCGTTGGCCGGCCGCATCCTGGCGGTGGCCGACACCTACGACGCGATGACCTCGAACCGCGCGTACCGCAAGGCGCTCAGCCACGAGGTGACGATGACGGAGATCCGCCGGTGTGCGGGTGCGCAGTTCGACCCGGTGGTGGTGGGGGCGTTCGAGCGGGCGATCGAGCGGTACCGGGAGGAGAGTCGCCAGCGCGGGCTGCCGATCCCGGAGTGAAGTGAGCGGGGGAGATGACCCGGCCCGAGCGGATCGGCAAGTACGAGCTGCTCGAGTCGCTCGGCTCGGGCGGGATGGCCACGGTCTACCGCGGCCGCGATCCCGACCTGCAGCGCGACGTCGCGGTCAAGATGCTCCATCCGCACCTCTGTTCGCGGGAGGAGTCGCGGCTGCGCTTCCGGCGCGAGGCCCGCGCGGTCGCCCGGCTCAAGCACCCCGCGGTCCTCGAGGTCTACGAGGCCGGCGAGGAGGACGGCCGGCCGCACAGCGTCAGCGGGCTGGTCCAGGGCGGCAGCCTCGCCGGCTGGGCCGCCGCCCGCCGGCCGCTGCCCACGGAGGTCGTCGCCGCGATCGGCCTGCGGAGCACGGGGGACATGCTCGCCGCCCACCGGGCCGGCATCATCCACCGCGACGTCAAGCCGCAGAACATCCT
>CAZMRP010000264.1:0-7008 GCA_964568275.1 uncultured Myxococcales bacterium | reverse complement strand
GGCGGCGCCGCCCGGCGTGCGTCCGCCCTTGAGCAGCACGACCGGCTTGCGCAGGGCGGCGTCGCGCAGGGCGGCGGCGAACCGCCGGCCGTCCCGCACCCCCTCGACGTACAACGCGACCGCGGTCGTCCGGTCGTCCTCCGCCAGGTAGGCCAGGAACTCCTCGACGCCGAGCGTGGCGCTGTTGCCGACCGAGACCAGGCGGCAGAAGCCGACGCCGCCGATATGGGCGTAGTGCATCAGGGTGGCGCCGATGTTGCCGCTCTGGGTGATCATCGACAGCCCGCCGCGCGTCGGCCGGGCGAACGCCATCTGCGCGCTCAGGCCGACGGGGTTGGAGAGCAACCCCTGGCCGTTGGGGCCGGCGAGCAGCAGGCCGTGCCGGGCGGCGAGCGCCGCCAGCTCGCGCTCGCGCGCGGCGCCCGCGGCGCCGGTCTCGGAGTAGCCGCCGGTCACCACGTAGACGGCGCGGACGCCGCGCCGGGCCAGCCCCTCGAGACAACCCGGCACCTGGTCGGGCGGGACGACGACGACCGCGAGGTCGACCTCGCCCTGCGGCAGCTCCTCGACCGTCCGCAGCACGGGATGCCCGAACAGCGTGCCGCCGGAGCGGTTGACGGGGAACAGGCGGCCGGTGAAGCCGCCGGCGGCGGCGTTGTGGAAGATGTAGTAGCCCCACTTGGTGGGGTTGGCGGAGGCGCCGACGACGGCCACGTGGCGCGGCTCGAAGAACGACCGCAGGTCGGCGGCGGCGAGCGGAGGGCTGCCGGCGTTCATCGCGCGCTCCGCCGGCGGCGGGCCGGACGGGCCGTCGGACGGCGGGGCCGGGCGGGCGCCGTGAAGCGCAGCAGCTTCAGTCCGGTGTCCTCGTCCGGCAGGCGCGCCGACGGGACCGCCGCGGCCTGGATCACGAACTCGCCGGTGATCGCCACGCGGGCCTCGAACAGGTGGCCGCCGACGACCGAGTGGTCGGGGGCGCCGAGCGTCACGTGGGCGTGGAGGAACGGCCGGCCGTCGAGCCGCGAGATCGAGCCGACCAGCGAGAGCAGCTCGCGCGTCTCGGGGATGCGCGAGCGGTCGTAGACCCGCCGTGCGGGGTCGTAGTAGCCGATCTCGGCGTCGGCGATGGCGCCCAGGCCGACCACGGAGCCGCCGAGGATCCGCGCCCGGCCGAGGTACTCCTGCAGGGAGGCGATCACGGGCTCGCCGCGGTCGAGCCGCACCACGTGGACCGAACCGTGCTTGCGTGCGTCCATGGCCGGGGGATGATAGCCGCAGGCCCGTGGAAAGCAACGCCGGTTGGTCGCCTCCCCGTCTCGCGGTATGATGCGCGGGCCGCGTGGGGCGGGAGGAACGACGGTGACGGCGGAACGCTCGCAGGACCAGGCGCCCCGGACGACGCCGGTCGAGCTCGACACCGGTCGGCTCGAGGAGCAGCTGCGCCGGACCCGCGGCCAACGCTCGCTGCTGGTGGTGCTGAGCGGGTCGGCGGTGGGCACGCTGGTGCCGTTGGACATCTCGGAGCTGACCTTCGGGCGCGAGCCGGGGTGCGACGTGCGGCTGGGCGACGACGGCGTCTCGCGCCGGCACGCGCGGCTGGTCGCGCAACCGGACGGCGCCTGGCGCCTGGAGGACCTGGGCAGCACGAACGGAACGACGGTCAACGGCGAGCTGATCGAGCGACGGGTGCTGCAGGAGGGCGACCGGATCCTGTTCGGACACACGGTGCTGAAGTTCGTGCGGCAGACCGAGATCGACACGGAGCATCAGGCGCGGGTCTACGAGCTCTCGGTGCGCGACCCGCTGACGCGCTTGTACAACCGGCGCTACTTCGAGGACCGCTTGCGGGCCGAGGTGGCCTACGCCCGGCGCCACCGTTCGCGGGTCGCCCTGCTGCTGATCGAGATCGATGGGCTGCCGGAGCTGGTCGAGACCCGCGGCCGGTCGCCGGCGGAGCGGATGCTGGCGGAGCTGGCGTTGCGGATGCGGGCCCAGGTCCGCTCCGAGGACGTGCTGGCCCGGTTCGCCGACGAGACGTTCGCGGTGCTGCTGCGCGAGATCCCGCCGCCCGGGGTGCTGGTGCTGGCCGAACGGATCCGCAGCTCGGTCGAGCGGCTGCGGGTGGACGCCACGGGCGGGGAGCTGGCGGCGACGGTCAGCATCGGGGCGGCGACCGTCCGGGGCGGCGAGGAGCTGACCGAGGACGGCCTGATTGACGCGGCGGACCGGCTGCTGTATCGGGCGAAATCGGAGGGGCGGAACCGGACCTGCGCGGAGGCGAGCGACTGAGGAGGAAGGGGCAGGCAGGCGATGCACGGCGATGGAGGCGACGAGCGCGGAGGACCGGGGCGACGGGGAGCGGGCGGCCGACGCCGGAGCCTCATCGACGGCCTCGTCGAGCTCGACCGGGTCCCCGACGACGCGACGGTCGTCACCAATCTCGACGAGCTGTCCCGGCGCGTCGCCGAGGGCGGCGAGGCGTCGGACACGCTGCACCCCCATCTGATCGTCATCGCCGGCAACAACGTCGGCAAGTACTACCGCCTGGACCGGAGCACGACCTACCTCGGCCGCGGGGAGACCTGCGAGGTGCAGGTCCAGGACACCGGCATCTCGCGCAAGCACGCCCGCGTGCTGCTCGACCCGACCGGCGAGGTCTGGATCGAGGACCTCGACTCGACCAACGGCACCTTCGTGGAGAACCACCGCATCGAGCGGCGGCTGCTGCGCGACGGCGACAAGATCCAGCTCGGCCGCACCACGATCATCAAGTTCTCGCTGACCGACGCCACCGAGCTGCGGTTCGCGGAGCAGATGTACGTCTCGGCCACGCACGACGGGCTGACGCGGATCAACAACCGCAAGTTCTTCGACGAGCAGTTCCTGGCGGAGTTCGCCTTCGCCGCCCGCCACCGCCTCCCGCTCAGCGTGCTGATGATCGACCTCGACCACTTCAAGCTGGTCAACGACACCCACGGCCACCAGACGGGCGACCACGTGCTCCGGGTGGTGGCCCGCACGCTGGCCCGCATGCTGCGCACCGAGGACCTGCTGGCGCGGTACGGCGGCGAGGAGTTCGTGATCCTGGCCCGCGGGATCGACAAGCCGAACACGGCGATCCTGGCCGAGCGGGTGCGGTCGACGATCGAGTCGCTGCTGATCCCGCTGTCCACGCAGCCGGACGGGGCGCTGCGGATCACCGTGTCGGTCGGCACCGCGACCTTCCGTGACGGCGTACCGCCGTCACGCCTCGCGCTGCTGGCCGCCGCCGATGCCGCGCTGTACCGGGCCAAGCGCAACGGGCGCAACCGCGTCGAGCAGTGGTCGGAGACCGACCCGATCACGGCCCCGAACTCCAACATCACCGACGACACCAACGCCTGAGCGGCCGGGGACCGCCGGCCGCCTCCTCCGAACCCGGGTCCTTGCGCCCCGGGGCGCGGCGGGTCAGAATCAGCTCTGTAGCGGCAGGGATGGGACCCGGCCGGGGAGGAAGCGCGGATGTTCGACCTTCGACGAGCGGTTGGAATTGCCCTGGTCGTGGCCGGGCTGCTGGCCGGCTGTTCGCCAAACGACGACCCCTACTATCCGACGGACAGCGGCCGCGACGACGTCGCCCGCATCGACATCCTGCCCTGCTCGGTGCTCACCGACTCGGACGGCGACACGATCGCCGACCAGTACGAGTCGACGGCGGACACCGACGGCGACACCGTCCCCAACCATCTGGACGACGACTCGGACGGCGACACGATCCCGGACCGCGACGAGGCCGGCACCGGCGGGGATTTCTGCAACTACCCCCGCGACACCGACGGCGACACGGTGATCGACGCCCTGGATCGCGACTCCGACAACGACGGTCTGGGCGACGACGAGGAGCGCGGCCGCTGGGGCACCGATCCGTACAATCCCGACAGCGACGGCGACACGGTGACCGACCTCGGCGAGACGGCGTACGGCTCCGACCCGCTGGACCGCGGTTCGACGATCTCCCCCGACGACTACTTCGTGATCCTGCCGTACATGGACCCGGAGCAGCACCGCGAGCTGACCTTCGGCACCGACCTGCAGGTGGCCGACGTCTACTTCCTGATGGACTCCACCGGCTCGATGTCCGGAACGATCGAGAACGTGGTCGCCTCGTTGCGCGGCACGATCGTCCCCGGCCTGCGCGCCGCCATTCCGGACGTGCAGATGGGGGTCGGGGCGTTCAACGACTACCCCACGGACCCCTACGGGGACGACGGCTCGTGGACCGGCTACCTGGACCAGCCCTACTGGCACGACCAGGACATCACCCCCGACGACGGCCGGGTGCAGAGCGCGCTCCAGTTCTGCCTCGATCGGGAACGCGGCTACGGCGCCGACTGGTCCGAAAGCTACGTCCCGGCGCTGTGGATGACCGCCTCGGGACGGGGCACCAGCTCGGGCGGGGCGAGCGTCCCGGACAAGACCTGCCCGCCGGTGCTCGACGAGCCGAGCCCGCGGCGGGGCTATCCGTGCTTCCGGCCGGGCGCCCTGCCGATCGTCGTGCTGGTGGGTGACGCGCCGTGGCACAACTTCCCCAACAACCCGACGAACACCGGCGAGGACGACTACTACTTCACGGCGCCGTACTACGCGGAGGCGTTGAGCGAGCTGCTGGCCATCGGCGCGCGGGTGGTCGGCGTCTGCGCCCGCTGCTCGGGGAGCGCCGACGACTACCCCTACGAGTACCAGGCGCAGCTGGCGGTCGACACCGGGACCGTCGGGGCCGCGGGGGAGCCGCTGGTGACGATCTCGCCGGACGGCTCGGTCTCCACCGGCATCGTCGACATGATCGAGACGCTGGCGTACTTCACGCCGCAGGACGTGAGCACGACCACCGAGGACGACGCGACGGACCTCTACGGCTTCGACGCGCGGCAGTTCATCACCCGCATCCAGCCGACCGCCGCGGTGCCGCCGGACGGCGCGGAGCGCTGGGACGACACGACGTTCTACATGGTCCAGCCGGGGACCCACGTGGTGTTCGACGTCACGTTCTACAACAGCGTCTTCCCGCCGCGCGACGTGGCGGCGGTGTTCAAGGCCACGATCGTCGTCATCGGCAACGGCGTGGCGCGCCTCGACGCGCGCACCGTCATCATCATCGTCCCGCCCACGGGCGATTGGGTCCCGATCATCTGATGAAGACCGCCAAGCCATCCCGCAAGACCGGTCCGCGGCCCGTCGTCCGGGCCGACGACGTGCGCCGCCGGCGGCTCGAGGCCGAGGTGAAACGCATCCTGGCGGAACGCGACCCGGGCGAGCTGCTTGGGGAGATGCGCGCCCATCTCGACGAGGTCCCCCGCGACCAGCTGGAGTTCCAGCAGGAGCTGCTGGCGCTGGCCGCGGCCCGCTACGCCGAGCTGCAGCGCGGGCGGCGCGGCTAGGCGCGCGACCGGGCGCCGGTTCCCGCGTTCCCTCCCGACGGCGGGGCGGCCGAGCCGACCCGTCCGAGCCGCTCGGCTCAGGGCGTCGGTGCGGTTGGACGGACGTTGAGCAGCAGCGTCGCCAGCGAGCTGACGTCGGAGTCGGAGATCCCCTCGCCGCACGCCAGCCCGTGGTGCTCCCGTCGCAGCTCGAGGATGTTGACCATGGCGATCCCGGCCAGGCCGGCCGAAACGACCATCTCGGCCGGAATGGTGAAGGCGCCGTCGTCCACCACGCGGCACGAGATGCCGCCGTCGCGGCCGGTGAGGTTCAACGACAGCTCGCCGCTTCCGTCCCCGCCGGTCCATTCCAGGGCCAGCTCGGCCGTCGGATCGACGTCGAGGATCGGGAAACCCATGCCGCCGATCACCGTCTCCGGCGACGTGAGGGCGAGCTGGGTGGGCACGTACAGCTCGAGGCGGTAGCGGCCGACGCCGGAGGCGCCGGCGCCGTCGCCCGTGCACTCGTAGGTCGTGTCGTAAGCCAGCACGCCGGCCGGCAGCGTGCCGTCGGCCGTGGACGTGTAGGCGCCGCTCTGGCCGGGGTTGTACTGGAACGTCTGGTCGCCGCCGGTGAAGCCCGTGCAGGTGAACGGTCCCACGTCGATCGTCTCGCGCGGGGTTTCGCAGACGCCGGTATCGGCGATGGGATTGCCCGAGGCGTCGGTTTCGGGCACGCACTGCTGCTCCGGGGCGCACTCCTCGTTGGTCGTGCATTCGCGAACGCTCGCCGTGCCGCTGCCGACGATACAGCCGTCGAGCGGAATGTCGGGGGGCGGGTCGGGCGGCCGGAAGTCCTCGCGCGCCGCGGGGAGGAGGCCGCCGGCCGCCAGGTCGATCGCCTGGCCCATCATCACCGTCTCGCCGATCGTGAAGAACAGCTGCACGCCGGGTTCCGTCGGGTCGAACTCGGCCGCCGGGTCGGGGCACGGCAGGCCCCAGTCGGGCGCGTCGAACGCGGAGTCCTCGCGGCCGGCGTCGTCGCCGGCATCCGGCTCGACGTCGCCGGCGTCCGGCTCGACGTCCGTCTCCGCGTCCGGCTCGGCGTCCGGCGCATCCTCGGCGGGCACGTCGCCCGGCACGTCGGCGGTGTCGGTGCCGCCGTCGTCCGCGGGGCTCGTGGAGTCGCCGCAGGCCAGACCGCCGAGCGCGAACATCGCCGCCAGCCAGGGGATCCTCCGCCACATCGCTTGCATGGTGCTCTCCTCTTCCACCCCGCGGGATCGTGACCTCGGCGCCGCGGGCTGTCAAACGCGACCGGACGTCGTCGGTCGAGCGTCGTGTGACCGAACGCCGCGACAGGACGTGGCGACGGGACCGGGACGGCCGCCCCGGGGCGCGAATCGCCAGACGGCGGGACGTGGTAGGGTCGTTCCGCGACGGCACGGCCGGCGGGCGATCGAATCGCCGGCTCGGACGTAGGAACCCGGCCGGCCGGGCGCGGCGGGAGGACGAGGTACGCGCCGGCGAGCGCGGCCGGCGGGACGGAGGACGCGATGGCGGAGCGAGACAAGGGCGGCAGCCGGAGGGACGGGGGACGACGCACGGCGTG
>CAZMRP010000263.1:0-7025 GCA_964568275.1 uncultured Myxococcales bacterium | reverse complement strand
CGTGCCGGTCGAGGTGCCGCCGGACGTGCCGGTCGAGGTGCCGCCGGACGTGCCGGTCGAGGTGCCGCCGGACGTGCCGCCGGACGCGGCGGACGTCGAGGCCGACACGGGTCCGGCGACCTGCGGGCCGTGGCCCGGCGGCGGCTGTCCGGCCGGCTTCGTGTGCGACGTCCGCTCGTGCCTCGACGGCGCTCGCGGCAGCTGTGTCCTCGACCCGGGCGGCGCCTGCCCCGAGATCTACGCGCCGGTCTGCGGCTGCGACGGAGTGACCTACGCCAACGACTGCTTCCGCCTGTCGGCGGGGATCGCGCTCGACCACGAGGGCGAGTGCGGCACGACGGGCAGCTGCGGCGGCATCGGGGACCTCCGCTGCCCGCGGGGCGAGGTGTGCGACATCCGCGTGTGCATGTTCGACGCGATGGGGCTCTGCGTGCCCGAACCGGGCCCCTGCCCGTACCTGTGGGACCCGGTCTGCGGCTGCGACGGCGTCACCTACCCGAACGACTGCGCGCGCCTCGAGGCCGGCGCGGCGCTGGACTACGCGGGCGAGTGCGGCGGCAGCGAGTGTACGCCGGCCTGCCAGCGGGTCGGCGGCGGCCGCACCGCCTGGGTCGACAGCTGTACCGGCGCCACCTACTGCAGCGCGCCCTGCATCGACTGCCTCGCCGTCTGTCGCTACATCGGCTCCCGGAGCGAGGGGTGGTACGCGGTCTGCAGCGACGTCGTCGCCGGCTGCGACGCCTCCATCCCCGACCTGATCACCTACGCGGACTGCGGTTGAGCCGGCAGGCCCTCGGTGCTGTCGGGGCCGTTGCGGGCTGTCCGGCCCTCGCCCCGTCCGGGAGGCCGACGGCGGCGTGTTCCGGGCCGGGCCGTCACGGCGTGCTGCCGGCTCCCAGGAAGCCCTCCGGGTCGTCCGGCGGAATGACGGCGACCGGCGTGGCGAAGAACGCTCCCGGATCCAGCCGGTACAGCCGCCCGTCCGCGGTGAGCAGGTAGGGCAGACCGTCGACCACGGCCAGGGCCGCGATCTCCCCCACGCTCGTTCCGTCCGCGAGCATGCCGACCAGGACGATGCTCCCGGACTCCGGATTGACCGAGTACACGGATCCTCCCGTCGCGAAGTACAACCATCCGTCCGAACCCAGGGCGAGGTCGGACCCGCGAGGCAGGTCGTAGTCCAGTCGGCCGAGCGTGGTCGTCTCCCCCGTGTCGGGATCGATCTGCACGACGTCGTAGGGCAGGGCGGGAGGCGGCGTGGGCGCCCACAGGCTGTAGAGGCTCCCGCCGGGGCCGCCGGCGATCGGCGGCGCCTCGATCCGGAGCACGATCCGGCCGCCCAGGCTGCAGCGGTCGAGCGACCAGAGGTCGTAGCGGTTCTTCGCCCACAGCCTGCCGTCCGCCGACACGGCCAGGTCGTCGAGCGACGTGCCGGTGGCCAGGTGGCGGAGGATCTCGCCCGTCCCGCTCACGACATCGATCCGGTACAGCGAGGTCGCCGTGAAGGTCAGGAAGGAGTGGGGCCGCGTGGTGTCCAACGCGCAACCGCGGCAGGTCGGGTCGCAGTATTCGTCGGCGGGGCAGGACGAGTCGTCGGGCACGTTTTCGCAGCCCCGCGAGGGGTCGCAACGGTCGTTCGTGCAGTCGACGCGGTCGTCGCACGCCGTGTCGTCCGTCTCGTGCCCGCAGGCGCCGGTCGCCGGGTCGCAGGTGTCCCGCGTGCAGTCGACTCCGTCGTCGCACGGCGGGTCGCCGTCGACACAGCCCAGGTCGGGGTCGCAGTGCTCCGCGCCGTTGCAGGGATCACCGTCGTCGCACCGAGCATGGTCGGACACGTTCCGGCAGCCGTCGGCGGGATCGCAGACGTCGCGCGTGCAGTCCAGTCCGTCGTCGCACGCGAGGTCGCTCGGCTCGAACACGCACCCGAGGGCCGGATCGCAGCGATCGGTCGTGCAGGGGTTGCGGTCGTCGCAGGGCCCCCCGCACGGGGCGACCTCCAGGACGTCCCGACCGTCGTCGGGAGCGTCCTCGCGGGAGCCGCCGTCTTCGCGGACGCCGCCGTCGTCGGTCCCTGCCTCGCGGTACGTGACGTCGGGCGGCACCCAGATGTCGCTCTTCGCGCCGCAGCCGGCCAGGACGGCGAGCAGCACGAGCCGTCGCGCGGCGGCCGAGCCCGCAGCCGGCTCCCGAACGCCCACGGCGTGTCGTCCCTCGGCACGTGTCGTTCCCAACGGGTTGCCGTCTCCACGGAAAGGGTAGCATGGTCCGCGAGCGGTCGCCTGCGGATTTCGGCGGTCGCGCGGGTCGTGCTAGGGTCCGGGACGATGCCGCAGGGGTTTCCGGTCGATCCGTGCCTCCGTCGCCGCGGGAGCGTCGCGGTGTCGGTGTCGGGGTGGGCGTGCGTCGCCCTGCTGGCCGGCTGCCCGTCGGCCGCGCCGCCGCCGATCGCCGCTCCCGTGCCGCCGCCGCCGGTCGCCGTCCCCGCACCGCCGCCGTCCCCGCTCGATTCCGACGGCGACACGCTCCCCGATGCGGACGACCGGTGCCCGACCGAGCCGGAGGACCTCGACGGGTTCCACGACCACGACGGCTGCCCGGACCCCGACAACGACGAGGACGGGTTTCTCGACGAGGCCGACGGCTGTCCCAATGCCGCCGAGACGGTCAACGGCTTCGAGGACGACGACGGCTGCCCCGACCAGCGCCCGGTCCCCCGGCGCCTGGTGCTCGAGGAGACCGTGCAGTTCGAGTTCGACACGGCGATCATCCGCGGCGTCTCGTACCCGGTGCTGGACGACGTGGCGCGGATGCTGCGCGAGCATCCCGAGTACCGTCGGGTGTCGATCGTCGGCCACGCCGACTACCAGGGCGACGCGGAGGCCAACCTGCGGCTGTCGCAGCGGCGGGCCGAGCGGGTGCGCGATGCGCTGGTGCGGCTGGGCGTCGAGCCCGCGCGGCTGACGGTCTCGGCCGTCGGCGAGGCGGATCCGCTGGTGGACGGCCAGCGGATCCTCGACAACCGCATCAACCGGCGGGTCGAGTTCGTCGTCGAGGAGCTCGCCCCCTGAATCCCGCTACGGCGTGGCGCCCACCGGGGGCGGGTCGCCCTCCCGGGGGCAGTCGGTCCACACGCACGGCACGTCGCCGCACGCCGGGACGATCGTCCCCTCGGCCCCGGGCGTGAAGAACGTCTCGATCTGCCGGATCGTCGGCTCGAGCCGCCGGACGTACGAGTGCGCGGCGTTGTCCTCGGCCGGGCGGTTGCCGGGGGCGGGCCTGCCGCAACCCGGATCGAACTGCTGCAGGCCGCGCGAGCCCGCCGGGAACGGGCCGGGGGAAGTGTCGATGCAGCACGGGTCGGTGGCCGAGGGGAGGACCAGCGGCACGCCGGCCGAGCGCGCCACCAGCTCGGTGGCCAGGTTCGAGACCTGGGCGTCGCCGATCGACTCCTGCCACAGCACGTTCTTCGTCGCCAGCCGGTGCAGGTGGGTGATCGGGTCGACCGGGTCCCACAGCAGCTGCGACACGGCGTAGAACACCTGGCGGTCCACCGGGTCGGGGGTCCACTGCCGCATCACCGTGTCGTACTCGTCCCAGTTGCTCGACCGCTCCAGCATCAGCGTCCAGGCCCCGCCGGGCACGTGGAACACGCCGGTGTGGACCAGCTCCGAGTTGGCGACGAACGTCGCACCCTCGATGCCGCCCAGCGAGATGCCGTAGTACAGGAAGCGGTCGGGGTCGATGATGCTCCCGCCGCCGCCGGGGGCCTGGAGGAAGTCCGCCTCGCGGAACAGCGTGCGCATCAGCCGGGGCAGGGCGAGCGCGTTGGCCACGCCTTGCTGCAGCCGGTCGGTGGCCACCGGGAACTTCCCGAAGTCGACCGCCGCGGCGGCGGCGTCGACCTCGTCCCGCTCCGACAACCCGCGCCATTCGGTGCCGATCGCGACCAGCTGCAGCTCGTCGCAGATCCGCTGGACCCGGTCGCCGTCCGCGTCGTCCCCCAGCGGCCATTCGGGGCTGTCCATCAGCCCGTGGCCGTAGAACAGCACGCCGAACGAGCCCGGCGCGGCGGTCGCCGCCGAGGCCGGGACCACCAGCAGGAACACGGCGTCGTCCTCCCCCTGGACCAGCGGCAGCCCGTCCGCGTCGTGCACGAACCGCAGCGTGTCGGGGTCGACGAACGACGTCATCCGGTAGGTGCCGCGGACCCGCTTGAGCACGTGCGCGTTCAGCTCCGGGTTGCTCGTCCGATCCTCGACGCTCCGCACCGCCCAGGTCGGCTCGAACGTCGGGTCCGCCGGGAGGTCCGCGGTCGTCTGCTCCAGCACCCGCGCGAACGTCCGGTGGGTCGACTCGTCCGAGGCGGTCCAGAAGTCCCAGGCCAGCGCCATCGCGGAGCGGGGGACGCCGTGGGCCTCCAGGCCGTCGAGCAGCTCGGTGTAGTGCTCGCGCCAGGCGTCGAGGCCGGGATGGGGCGAGCGGCCGTCGCGCAGCGCGGCGAACCGCTCGAGCGGCGGGAGGTTGCCGCCGCCGCGGAGGCGGATGCCGGTCGTCAACACCACGGCGTAGCGCGCGCCGAAGTCGAGGGCCCGCATCGGACGGATGACCAGCGTGCGGTTCGCCGGACCGGTCACCTCGGGCGCGAGGTCGAACTCCGCGAACAACGGCACCCGCTCGCCGTCGCGGAGCCGGACGAGCTTCACGGTCGCGTCGTCCTCGAGGCTTCCGGCGACGTCGGTCTCGGAGGGCAGCGAGGCCGGGTCGAGGTCGTGGTCGGGGAGCACGAGCACGATCGGCTGGGCGATCGAGAAGCCGTCGCGGTGGTTGAAACGGACCAGGTCCAGCGGCGTGCCCTCGTCGGAAACCGGCAGCAGTCCCTCGGGGATGGCCACCCGCCAGCCCGTGGACGTCGCGGGGTCCTCGGTCATCAGGTGCATCGAGGGGAAGGGGAGGAGCGGCCGGTCGTCGAGCAGGCCGACGGGGGGCCCGCTGTAGGGCTGGGGGTCGTCCGAGCCGCAGGCGGCGAGCAGCATGGGGAGCGCGAGCCACCAGATCCGGGTCATCGGGGCACCTCCGACGGGCATCATGGGCGGACCCGCCGGCGGCGTCAATCCGGGGTCGGTCCTCGGGGTCGGTCCCCGGGCCGGACGGCCGGTCCCCGAACCGGTCGAATTCGCGCGCTCCGGCCCCGCCGGACACCGCGGAAGGCCAAGGGTCTTGTGCCGTTCCGGAGGTTGTGCTTAGATGCCAGCGAACCTCGGAGGGCTGGCATGTCGAGTGACGACGTCCGCAAAGACAAGCGCACCCCGGTCATCATCAAGTTCCGTTTCCGGAGCGCGACGATCGACGAGTTCATCGAGCAATACTCCCGGGACATCAGCCGGGGCGGGATCTTCGTCAAACACAAGGATCCGCTGCCGGTTCGCACGCTCGTCAAGTTCGAGTTCAAGCTCAAGAGCGACGAGCCGATCATCCGGGGCGTGGGGCGCGTGGTCTGGACGCGCGACATGCAACATGCGACCCGCGACCGGCCGCCCGGCATGGGCATCAAGTTCATCAAGCTCGACGACGAGAGCCGCCAGCTGATCGAGAAGGTCGTTTCCGGGAAGGACACCGTCGACATCGCCGACGGGCCGCCCGGCGGTGACGACGTCGCCGGCGCCCCCGGCTCGGACGAACCGCTGACCGAGGCCGAGGAGCGGGCGCTCGACGCCGTCGAGACCAGCGGCGCGCGGCCGCTGCCCGAGTTGCCGAAGGAGCCGCCCAAGCCGATCTTCCCCACGGCCCCACCGGCCATCGGAGCGCCGCTGGAACCGCCCAAACCCTCGTTCGGCGCACCGGCGGAGGAGAAGAAGGCTGAGGAGAAGCCGGCCGAGGAGAAGAAGGCCGAGGACAAGCCGGCCGAGGACAAGCCGGCCGAGGAGAAGCCGGCCGAGGAGAAGAAGGCCGAGGACAAGCCGGCCGAGGACAAGAAGGCCGAGGAGAAGCCGGCCGAGGACAAGAAGGCCGAGGACAAGAAGGCCGAGGAGAAGAAGGCCGAGGAGAAGCCGGCCGAGGACAAGAAGGCCGAGGAGAAGAAGGCCGAGGAGAAGAAGGCCGAGGAGAAGAGGCCGGAGGAGAAGCCCGTCGAGAAGAAGAAGGTCGAGGAGAAGAAGCCGGAGAAGAAGCCGGTGCCTCCGCCCGAGGACGAAGAGAAGGGCAGTTCGGCGGTGCTGTGGGTCCTGGTGCTGATCATCGTCGCGGTGGTCGGCTACTTCTTCTGGAAACGTTCGCAGAAGAAGGACGAAACCACGCGCATCGAGACCGACGTGGTGGCGATGCCGATGCCGGCCGAGGACATTGCGCCGCCGCCGCTGGTGCCGGACGTCCCGGAGGAGCCGGTGCTCGACACGGCGCCGCCCGTCGAGCCGGACGTGGCTCCTCCGCCGCCTCCGCCGCCCCCGCCGCCCGACACGCAGGTCGCGGTGAAGCTGCTCTTTTCGCGGCGGGTGATGGACGTGATCGACCAGGTGAAGCTCGCCGACGGCACGGCGTTGTCCGGAGCCGATCGCGAGGCGCTGCGACGCTGGGTGCGGCCGCTCACGGACCGCGAGCCGCCCGAGGTCACGGGCCTGCTGGCCGGGCAGCCCGCGACGTTCGCCGTTTCCGCGGGCCCCGAACAGGGTCAGTTGCTGCTCACGCTGAGCGCGCCGTACGTCACCAGCAGTCCGGACGCGCCGGTGGAACTGGTCTTCTGGCTCGACGAGGAGCAGACGCGGTCGCTCGTCCTGACCGACGGCTTCACGCCGTCGCAGGTGGCGGACGACGCGGCGGCCACGCCGGCGCCCGAGGGGCCGATCCAGAAGTCGCTCGAGCTGCCGTTGTGGCAACTGGTCTACACGAAGGTCGAGCCGCCTCCGCCGCCTCCGCCGCCTCCGCCGCCTCCGCCGCCTCCGCCGCCGGCAGACGCGGGTGCGCCTCCGCCGCCTCCGCCGCCTCCGCCTCCACCTCCGGCCGACGCGGGGACCGTGGCGCCGCCGGCGGAC
>CAZMRP010000262.1:0-7036 GCA_964568275.1 uncultured Myxococcales bacterium | reverse complement strand
CCGTGGCCGACGTCCGCGCCGAGCCGGTGGAGTCGCTCGGCGTCGCCACGGCGCTCGAGCTGCTCGGCCGCTGCGGCGGCGCCCTGCACGTCGTGCACGTCGGCGCCGCGGCCGCCGCGACGCTCGTTGCCGTGGCCCGCCACGCCGGGCGGAACGTGACCGCCGAGACCTGCCCGCACTTCCTGGCCTTCACCCGCGACGACTTCGCGACCCTCGGACCGCTGCTCAAGACGGCGCCGGTGATCAAGACCGCCACCGACCGCGGGGCGTTGTGGCGCGGACTGGCCGACGGCACGCTGGACTTCGTCGCCACCGACCACGCCCCCTGCCCGCTCGCCGAGAAGCAGGTCGCCTCGGCCTGGCAGGCCTACGGCGGCGTCCCCGGCGTCGAGACCATGCTGCCGTTCCTGCTGTCGGAGGGGTGGCGGGCCGGCCGCCTGTCGCTCGCCCGGCTGGTCGAGGTGAGCTCGACCGCCGCCGCGCGCCGCTTCGGCCTCGGCGCGCGCAAGGGCGCGCTGGCCGTCGGTTGCGACGCCGACGTGGTGCTCGTCGACCCGGACGCGGAGTGGACCGTGCGCGGCGCGGAGCTGCACAGCAAGGCGGACTGGACGCCGTTCGAGGGCCGGACGTTCCGCGGCAAGGTGCGCCGCACCTTCGTCCGCGGGCGGCTGGTCTACGACGACGGTGCCGGCGTGGTGGGCGAGCCGGGCTGGGGCCGCTTCGTGCCGCGCGAGGCGGGGACGGGCTGAGGCTCAGTCGTCGTCGGCCAGCGCGGGCTTGGGCAGCATGCGCTTCGTCCACCGCTCGAAGCGCGGCTTGAACTTCCGGCTGCCGATCCCGACCCCGAGGCTCACCGCGCCGCCGACCACGCCGGACGTCAACAGGCCGCCGATCAGCGCGCCCAGCTGGCCCACGGCCACCGCCACGATCGTCAGGATGAACGCCGGCACCCCCAGCAGCATCGTCCAGCGGCCGATCAGCTTCCGTCGCCGGCGGTCGTCGTCGGCCTCGAGCTGGAGCACCACTTCGTCGATGCGGACATCGAGCAGCGGCTCCTCGGGGTGCACGGGGCAGGTCTTGCGGTCCTGGTAGGTCTTCGCACAGAGCGTGCAGAGCATCTGACCGTCGGCCGATCCCGTCCCGTCCTGCGGACAGCCCATGGCGCCTCCGATCTGTCTTCGCGTCGCGTTCTGCAGTCGTGGATGCTACTCGTCATCCGCGCTCCGGACAAGGCCCGACAGGGCCGCGACCCCGGACTGAAACCTCGCGCGTCGGGCACCGCCGCCCCGACCGTCCGTCCCGGCTGCGACCCGACGGCTCGACACGGGATTCCCGCGCCCCGCGCGCCCTCGCGTGGCCGCCTCCCGGCGCACCGTGCTACGCTGCGGCCATGACACGGACTTCCCCTGCGCGGTTCGGCCGCCGGCCGGTGTTGCTGTTCGCCCTCCTGCTCGCCGCACCCGCGCCGGCCGCGGCCCAACTGCTCCCCGGCGAGAGCCACGTCGTGCGGGTCGATGGGCACACCGGCGACGAGGCGACGACCGAGCCGAAGACCGACGCCAACGACGGGCGCAACGGGGACAACCCGGAGTTCCAGCGCACCAACGTCGCCCGCGCGCATCTCGACTACTGGTACTCCTCGAGCTTCCGCGAGGCGGGCGAACCGGATCCGTCCGGCCCGCAGTACGTCGACTACCGCCCACCGTTCGGCACCCTCGGCACCGGCCGCTACCGCATCACGACGCGCTACCGGCAGACCGACAGCCGCGCGAGCTACCCCGCGCTGTACCACGTGCACCACGCGACCGGCACGACGACCGTCGAGCAGGACCAGCGCGTCGGCAGCGACTTCGTCGATCTCGACCTCGGGGAATACGAGCTCGCCGCGGACGGCTGGGTCCGCGTGGAGGACCCCGGCAGCGGGTCGATCACCTTCTTCGAGATGACCTTCACCTTCCTCGGCGCGACGCCCGTCCCCACGGGCCGGATCGGCGTCGCGGCCGACGGGCACGGCCTGGAGTGGGACGGCCGGCCGTGGCTGCCGATCGGCGACTCGGTGACGCAGGGCTGGATGGAGTTGGGGACCGACTTCGACCAGGGGGCGTGGCTTCAGGCGCTGGCCGACCGCGGGATCACCGTCGCGATGCTCTGGACGTACATCGGCATCACCGACCAGGCCGGCGACGACCGGGTGGGCTACGACGCACCGGAGCTGTGGCCGTGGGCGCGCGCCGGCGGCAGGTTCGATCTCAACACGCTCAACGACGCCTACTTCGAGCGGCTCCGCGCGCTGTGCAACCGCGCCGACGAGCGGAACATCGCGGTGCTGATCACGGTGCACGACGGCTGGACCAAGACCCGCTTCGCCGGCCACCCGTTCAACCAGGCGCTCGGCGGCCCGCTGGCCCGCAATTCGGACTACGTCGTCCTGGCCGACGCCGGGCACGAAATGCCCGCGACCTACGACGCCGGCTGGAGCTGGCAGCAGAAGCACCAGTACTGGCTCGAGCGGTTCTGCGCGCGGCTGCTCGCCGCCACCGGCGACCTGCCGAACGTGATGTTCGAGATGTTCAACGAGGGGGAGTGGTACGACCAGACGGCGCTGCGGGCGTTCCAGCTCCACTTCCTGCGGTTCTTCCGGGCGCGCACCGCCGCGCCGCTGCTGGTCAACGACGACCACGTGGGCGGCGCCGACTTCCGCGGCGTGGCCGAATGCGACGTGGTTTCGCTCCACCGGCCGAACTGGGACGCCGCGACCGGCGCCCGGCTGTCGTTCGACCACTTCGCCGCGGAGTTCGGCGGCTCGCCGCCGAAACCGTTGTTCTTCAGCGAGCCGGTCCCCGAGTACCGCGGGGACGGCCTGGAGGCCGTCACGCGCCTGATGTGGGGCACCGCGCTGGCCCGCGCCGGCTTCGTCGTGCAGAACGACCTGTCGTTCGGCTTCGCCCCCCGCTCCGCCGTCGCCGCGCGCGCCGCCGACCGCGACGCGGTGCTCGACCGCGAAGGCCATTGCGCCCGCTTCCTCGCCGACCCGTCGGTGTCGCTCGCCGACACGGCGCCGCGCGGTGCCCTGGCCTCCACCGGGGTCTGCCTGGCCCGACCCGGCGAGGAGTACGTCGTCTACACCCAGGACGGCGCCGGCTTCACCGTCGACCTGTCCGCCGCCGCCGGACCGCTCACCGCGCGCTTCTACAGTCCTCGGCGCGGGACCTTCGAGGCGCCGTTCTCCGTGGCCGGCGGATCCGCGACCGAGACCTTCGCGCCGCCGACCGCCGAGGATTGGGTGCTGCACCTGACGTCGGGCGGGAGCGCCGACGCCGATGCCGATGCCGACGCCGACGCCGACGCCGACGTGCCCGGCGAGGCCGGGGCGGAGGCGGGGGCCGACGCCGACGCCGACACGGCATCCGACGGCGGCGTTTGCGACCCGTCGTCGTGCGACGTGCTGTGCCGCGCCGCCGGCCAGGCCCGGGGACGATGCGTCGACGGCCTGTGCCTGTGCGACCCCGACGTCGGCGACGAGGGCTGTGGTTGCACGGTGCCGGGCGGCGGCCGGGGACCGACGGCGATCCTGCTGCTCGGCCTGTGCTGGGGTTGGGCCCTCGTTCGTCGCCTTCGGGAGCCCCGTGGTTCGTCCGCGGCGGCGGCGGCAGAAGCCGCGCTTCCGCTTCGAGATGAAGGCCCTCGGTGGCCGGGCCGTCGGGCGGGTCGTGGCCGAGGCGGCGCGCGGGGCGCTAGTAGGGTCCCGAGCAGTTGGAGCCGCCGGGGGCGATCCAGTCGTCCGAGCCGACGTCGAGCGAATACGCGCCGCCGGCGGTGAAGGACTGCTGGAAGAACACCTTGCAGTTGCCGGAGCTGTCGACGATCCGCACGTCCCACTGGCCGGGGGTGACGTTCTGGATCGTGAACGCCTGGCCGATCTCGAGCACCGTGCTGGCGCCGAGGAGGTCGGGGCCCCACTGGGTGTCGGAGCTGGGGCTCATGTGGATGTAGTGGATCGCTTCCGACGACAGGTTGTTGATCGCCAGCGACGCCGGGGCGCCTCCGCCGACCGGCACGGCCTGCGGACCGCCCGGGTCCTGGACGTACACGGGGCAGCCGGCGCCCAAGACCACCACGAACAACGACAGCGCGACGATGCTTCCACGATGCTTCTGCACGGCCTCGACCCTCCTTTCGCCTCTCGCGGCCGACCACCGGCCGTGGTGCGTGGAAACGAATGGTAGCCGACTTGACCCACGTCGACAACATCCCGTCGCCCCGCTAGGATGCCCCGGACGCGGCGGCGCGCGCCGCCGCACGGAGGCGGGAATGCAGCAACGGATTCGTGAGCTGGCCGAGAATTTCCGCGACGACACGGCGCGATTCCTCGCCGACCTCGTGTCGATCCCGTCGCTCTCCGGACAGGAGCGGGGGGTGGTCGAGCGGATCGGCGCCGAGATGCGCCAGGTCGGCTTCGACGAGGTGCGGACCGACGGCCTGGGCAGCGTGATCGGCCGCATCGGCAACGGCAAGCACCTGATTGCGATGGACGCGCACATCGACACCGTCGACGTCGGCCATCGTGCCAACTGGTCGTTCGACCCGCACCACGGCCACGTCAAGGACGGCAAGGTCTGGGGCCGCGGCTCCGCCGACCAGAAGGGCGGCATGGCGGGCATGGTCGCCGCCGGCCGGATCCTCAAGCAGCTCGGCGCCGGCGGCGACTACACGCTGCTGGTCACCGGCACCGTGATGGAGGAGGACTCCGACGGGCTGTGCTGGGACCACCTGGTGCGGGTCGAGGGCCTCCGGCCCGAGGTGTGCGTGATCACCGAACCGACGGGCTGCCGGATCTACCGCGGCCACCGCGGCCGGATGGAGATCGAGATCGAGCTGACCGGCGTCTCGGCCCACGGTTCCGCGCCCGAGCGGGGTGTGAACGCGATCTACAAGATGGCGCCGGTGATCCAGGCGGTCGAGCGGCTCAACGAGCGGCTGCGGACCGACCCGTTCCTCGGCAAGGGCACCGTCGTCGCCTCGCACCTGCTCGGCACCGGCCCCTCGCTGTGCGCCGTCGCCGACCGCTGCGTCCTGTACCTCGACCGGCGCCTGACCGCCGGCGAGACCCGCGAGTCGGCGCTGGCGGAGATCCGCGAGGTGCTGGGCGGGGTGGAGGCCGACGTGCGGGTGCCGCGCTACGAGACGCCGGCCTACACCGGCAAGGTGTTCCCGATGGACAAGTACTATCCGACCTGGGTCACGCCGCCCGAGCACCCGGCGGTGCGCGCGGCGGTCGCCGCCTACCGCGGCCTGTTCGGCGAGGAGCCGACGGTCGACAAGTGGACCTTCTCGACCAACGGAGTGGCGATCATGGGGCTGCACGGCATCCCGTGCGTGGGTTTCGGGCCGGGTTTCGAGGAGCAGGCGCACGCGCCGGACGAGTTCTGTCCGGTGGAGCACCTGGCCCGGGCCGCCGCGTTCTACGCCGGCTTCCCCGGCGCGTATCTCGAGGCCTTGCGGTAGAATCGCCGCGCGAGCGCCGGCCGGCCGCGCCCCACGTCGCGGCCGCGGCGACGCTCGCGAGGCCGGACGCGACAGCGCACGTGGGACGGGCCGCGGGACGGGCCCGCACGACAGGAGGCCGCCGATGCACACCATCTTCCGTGGCAAGCACTTCATCTCGGAGCAGGAATGGGCGCGCGAGGAGATCGACACCGCGCTCGACGTGTCCTTCGACCTCAAGCGCCGTTTCGCGCTCGGCGAACCGCACCGGCTGCTGCAGGACAAGACGGTGTTCATGATGTTCTTCGAGCAGTCGACGCGGACCCGCAACTCGATGGAGGCAGGCATCACCCAGCTCGGCGGCCACGCCCACGACCTGACCCCCGACAAGATGCAGCTGTCCCACGGCGAGTCGGCCAAGGACACGGCGATCATCCTCTCGCGGATGGGCCATGCCATCGCCTGCCGCAACTGCTTCTACGGCATCGGCAACGCCTACCTGCGCGAGCTGGCGCGCTGGTCCACGGTCCCGATCCTCAACCTGCAGTGCGACGTCTACCACCCGATGCAGGGGCTGGCCGACCTGATGGTGATGCAGGAGAAGTTCGGCCGCGACCTGCGCGGCCTCAAGGTCTGCATCTCCTGGGCCTACGCCACCAGCCACGCCAAGCCGGTCTCCGTCCCGCAGTCCCAGATCCTGCTGTTCGCCCGCTACGGCATGCACGTCACCGTGGCGGCGCCGAAGGAGTTCCCGCTGCAGCAGCCGATCGTCGACCAGGCGCGGAAGAACGCCGAGGAGTTCGGCGGCAAGCTCGAGTTCGTCGACGAGATGGACGCCGGCTTCGAGAAGGCCCACATCGTGATCCCCAAGAACTGGGGCGGCTTCGCCTGGTTCGACAACTGGCAGGACTCGGACGAGCAGAAGCGGCAGATGAAGGCCAACCTCGAGCGGCACAAGGACTGGATCTGCGACGCCCGCCGGATGAAGCTCGCAGA
Source organism: uncultured Myxococcales bacterium (assembly GCA_964568275.1). Lineage (GTDB taxonomy): Bacteria > Myxococcota_A > Polyangia > DRWM01 > JAAZOP01 > JAAZOP01. The sequence goes on along the minus strand of CAZMRP010000262.1, from coordinate 556 downwards.
CCCGCACGTCAAGTACATGCACGCGCTCCCCGCGGACCGCGGCAAGGAGGTCACCGACGAGGTGATCGACGGCCCGCACTCCATCGTCTACGACGAGGCCGAGAACCGGCTGCACACCGCCAAGGCCGTGATGGCCCTGACGATGGGCGGCCGCTAGGAAGACCGGACGATGACGCGACACCGTTTTGCCTCCGAGGCGCTGGCGCGCGAGGAAGCCCTGCGCTGCCTGCTGTGCGACGACTCTCCCTGCCGCTGCGGCTGTCCCGCCGGCGTCGACCCGCGGCTGTTCATCCGCCGCATCCGGTTCGGCGACCTGGCCGGCGCGGCGCGCCTCTTGCGCCGCGGCAACCTGCTGTACGGCGTGTCGGGCTACGTCTGCCCCAGCGGCCGGACCTGCGCCGCCAAGTGCACCCACGAGCAGCTCGACCGGCCGATCGACATCCTCGGCCTGCAACGCTTCGTCGCCGACTGGGAGCGCACGGAGACCGCCGCCGGCCGCGCGCCGGCGCTGCCGCGCCGCGTCCCGGTGCGCGACTCGCAACGCCCCGTCGCGGTG
>CAZMRP010000261.1:0-7064 GCA_964568275.1 uncultured Myxococcales bacterium | reverse complement strand
GCCCGAGGTGTCCGCGCAGGCCGCGCCGGCCGAGGCTGCGCCCACCGCCGCGCCCGCGGCCGAGCCGACCGAGGTGTTCTGCCCCGACCCTGCGACGGCGTCGGTGAAGCTGTTCCTCTCGCCGCTGCGACCGGTGGCGGGGCAGCCGCTGCGGCTCACGGCGGTGGCGGAGACCGAGCAGCCGCTGGAGGCGTTCGAGCTGGTCGGGCCGGACGGCCGGGAGGTCTACAAGCCGCAGGGCTGGAGCGAGCTGTGGGGCGGTCCGCCGTGGGCCTGGTCGGTGCTCGTGCCGGCGGCGACGGCCGGCACCAAGCAGGTGCTGGTCCGCTCGACCGACCCGGCGCATCCGCTGGCCTGCGGCGAGGTGGAAGTCCTGGCGCAGGCGCCGCGGCGGCCGCGGGCGCCGAAGAGCGGGGTCTGGGAGGTCACGCGGGCCTGGAACCGGGAGCTGGAGAACCTGTACGCGGCGTGGATGCAGCGGCTGTTCCTGATCGACCCCGGGGCCAAGGCGGGCTGGCGGCCGGTGCACCAGGTGCTGCGCGACCCGCGCCGCAACCTGCTCTACGGGCACCTCGGCCTCGACGAGGACAACGCCGAGGGGCCGGAGCCGGTGGTCGTGGCCCCCGACTGCGGCGACACGCCGTTCTTCCTGCGCGCCTACTTCTCGTGGAAGCTGGGGCTGCCCTTCGCGGTGCGGCACTGCCTGCGCGGCAGTCGCGAGCGCGGGACGCGCTGCGACGAGATCCCGGAGACGAACCTCAACGACGTCTGGGACCACATCGAATCGCCGGTCAAGCGGTTCAACGAGTGGCTCGAGGAGGACGTGGGCGACACGGTGCACTCGGGAACCGGGCGCGCGCTGCCGGAGCTCGACGCCGGCGAGCTGTACCCGGTGGCGCTGTCGCGCGAGACGCTGCGCCCCGGCACGGTGTTCATCGACGTCGGCGGCCACGTGCTGGTGCTGAGCCGCTGGGTCCCCGGCTCGGAGAAGCGGATCGGGATGCTGCTGGCGATCGACGGCCACCCGGACCGCACCGTCTCGCACAAGCGCTTCTCGCGCGCCAACTTCTTCTTCGACCCCACGCTGCGCACGGGAGGCTTCAAGGCCTTCCGTCCCGTGCGCTACGAGCGGGGTCGGTTCCGCTTCGCGACGGACGAGGAGCTGGCGGCGGACCCGGACTACGCGAACCCGTCCACCGAGCAGTACGAGTTCCGCTCGGAGCACGAGTTCTACCGGTCGGTCGACCGGCTGCTCAACCCGGAGCCGCTCGACCCCGTCGCCGCCTACCGCTCGCAGATGGAGGCGCTGATCGAACTGCTCGAGGGACGCGTGGCGGCGGTGCAGGTCGGCGTGGAGTACATGGAGGCCAACGGCTGGCGGACGGTGGAGATGCCGGAGGGCGGCGCGATCTTCGAGACCCGCGGCCCGTGGGAGGACTACTCGACCCCCGCCCGCGACCTGCGGCTGCTGCTGGCGATGGACGAGCTGCTGGCGTATCCCAAGACGGTGTTCGACAATCCGGGCCTGTTCCGCCTGCCGCCCAACGCCACGCCGGCCGAGCTCGAGCGGATGCTGCGCCAGGAATGGAACCGCTCGAAACAGGAGCTGTCCGTCACCTACCAGCGCAGCGACAAGTCGACCTGGCAGCTGACGCTGGGCGAGTTGATGGACCGCATCGGCCGGTTCGAGCAGTCGTACAACCCCAACGACTGCCCCGAGGTGCGCTGGGGCGCCCAGCGCGGCACCGCGGAGTTCGAGCCCTGCGAGCGTCGCGCGCCGATGGCGCAGCGCGACCGGATGTCGAGCTACCGCTACTGGCACGCCGAGCGCCGCCGCCCGTCGGCCTACTGAACTCCCGAGCTAGTCCAGTCCGAGCAGGCCGTCGAGCTCCGCCGAGGCCTTCCGGGCCTCGTCGAGCGACTCGCCCCGCTGCTCGCGGTAGTCCTTGATGATGTCCTCGGTGCCCGAGGCGCGCTTGAGCACCCAGGTCCCGCCGTCCAGCACGACCTTCACGCCGTCGCCCACCACCAGCCGCTCGACGGAACGACCCGCGACCTTCCGACCGGCGAGCGCCGACTCCACCAGGCCGCGGTCCGCGGCGAGCTGCGCCAGCCGGGCCTTGCGCGCCGGCGACGCCGCCGTGTCGACCCGTTCGTAGCGGTGCGGACCGTGCTGCGCCTCCAGCTCCCGGTACCGCGTGCCGAGGTCCCGGCCGGTGCGCGCCACGACCTCCATCATCAGCAGCACGGCGGCGATGCCGTCCTTCTCGGTGACCCACGGCCGACCGTCGCGCCGCGGCAGCGACAGCCCGGCGCTCTCCTCCCCGGCCAGCACGTAGCGGCCCGCCCGCAGCCCCGCCACGTACCACTTGAAACCGACGTCCACCTCGTGCACCGCCCGCCCGTGCGCCTCCGCGATCCGGTCCAGCAGGTGCGTCGTGCCGATCGTGCGCCCCACCCCCTTCGCGGCATCGAAGTCGCGGTGCGTGCACAGGTAGTCGAACAGCACGCACAGCACGTGGTTCGGGTTGAGCACCCCGGTCGCGTCCTCGGCGCCGAACCGGTCGGCGTCGTTGTCGTTGGCGCCGAGCAGCGGGACGCCGAGCTCGGCGCGCAGGCCGGCCACCGCCTGCATCGCCCAGGGCGAGGACGGGTCGCCGCGCAGCTTGCCGTCCCAATCGTGGGTCCGCTTCGCCGAGGCCGGGTCGGGCTCGCCGACCACCACCCGGAGGTCGACGTCGTGGTGCCCGGCGATCGCCTCGTAGTAGCCGTGGGCCGAGCCGCCGAGCGGCGTGGCGGCGAAGCGGTGGCCGCGCAGCACGTCGAAGTCGATCACCGTCGCCAGGTCCTGCACGTACGGCAGCACCAGGTCGACCTCGATCACCAGCCCCTCGCGCACCGCCCGCTCGTAGTCCAGCCGCCGGATCCCCGACGGGTCGCGCAGCAGCGCGTTGGCCCGCTCGTCGATCGGCTTCGTCCGCGTGTTCGGACCGCCGTCCATCCCGTTGCTCTTGTAGCCGGCGTCGTCCGGAGGATTGTGCGACGCCGTGACGATCGCCCCCTCGACGTTCCCGCCCCACTCGTTGCCGAGCAGGATCGCGTGGGACACAACGGGCGTCGGGGTGGCGCGTCCCTGGCGGTGGATCAGCACCGGCAGCCCGTTCCCCGCGAACACCTCGACGGCGGTGCGCTGGGCCAGATCCGAGGTGAAGCGCACGTCCTTGCCCAGCACGACCGGGCCCGGGAGGCCGTGGAACAGGTTGGTCGACGGGTCGTCGGAGGCGGCCGGGCCCCAGGTCCCGCGCTGCCGGCGGATGTCGCACAACGCCTGCGTCATCGCCGCCACGTGCCGCTCGGAGAAACCGACGCCGGTGGGCCCGCGGTGACCCGAGGTCCCGTTCTTGATCGGACGCAGCTCGCCCTCCGGGCGGAGGTACGCCCGCTCCATCCGCTCCCGCGTGACGAGCGTCGCGGGGTCGGGCCGCTTCCCGGCCAGGGGATGGGTCATCTCGCCTCCGGTTCGTCTAGGGACGCCAGCGGAAGACGTCGCCGCTGCGGTTCACCGCGACGGCGAACGGAGCAGTCCCGCCGCGACCGTGGATCGCGGTGAAGTCGATGGAGGTCAACACGGTCTCCGACACCCAGCCGCCCGTCGTGTGCCGCAGGATTGTGCCGCCGTCGCCGACGATCCAGGTCGGCGTCGCGGGCGAACCCCACACGCCGTTGAGGTTGCGACTGGTCGGCGATGGGCTCTCCACCCACGCGGCGGTGCTCGCGTTGCGGGACAGGATGGCACCGTTCTCGCCGACCGCCCAGACCACCGCGGAACCGACCGACCAGCACTCCCAAAGATGCTGCGGGGTGCCCATCGCTACCGATTCCGCCTCCCACCGCGAGCCGGTCCAGCGCACGATCGTGGCCGCCTCGCCCACCGCCCACATCTCGGTGGCTGAGTTCCCGCAGAGCCCCACGAGGTTGTTGGTGCCGACGACCGACCCCGCCGAGGCGAGGGTCCACACGGAACCGTCCCAGCGGTAGGCGTGCCCTTGGCGGCCGACGACCCACAGCGAAGTCGGCGCAGTCCCCCAGACCGCGTCCATCGTGGTGACGGAGGAAGTTGCCCACGGTGCCGTCTCGGCCACCCACCCGGAGGAGCCCCAGCGGTAGAGCAGGGCCGAGGCTCCCGCCGCCCAGGCGTCCTCCATGCCGAAGCCCCACACCCCGAGGAACGATCGCGTACCCTCCGCCTCCCTCACGACCTCGACCCACTCCGGCACGGCCCCGGGCATCCATTGGGCGATGACCACCGCATTCGTCACCTGATCGTATCCCGCGGCGAAGCCGATGGGGTCGACGGCATCGACCCACACGTCCTGGAGGAACACGTTTCCGTCGACGTTGGTCCACGCGCACCAGATGCCGTTGTCGGCACGAGTATCGCAGTCGTCGTCCTCGCCGTTGCAGGTCTCCGGCAACAACGCGCAGGCGGTCCAATGGCAGTCGACGCACGTCTGGCTCCCCGTCGAGCCGCAGAAAGTCGTGCAAGACTGCGTAAGCTCGCCCTCGCACTCCTCCTCCGGCGGGTCCAAGACGCCGTTGCCGCAGAGGTCGGGCTCGCACCAGCCGTCACGGCACGCGCCGGCGCCCATCGAAGACGTGCACGGGGTGCCGTTGGCCAGGGGTGTGCCGGCCTCGCAGACATGATCGACGCAGGTCTCCTCGCCGGTGCACGGCTCGAGGTCGTCGCAATCGCCGTTTTCCGAGCACGACCAGGTGCAGTCGCTGTCGCACCCGTCGTCGTCGACGGCGTTGCCGTCGTCGCACTCCTCGTCGCCGCCCGCTTCGTTCCACACGAACCCGTCACCGCAGACCGCATAGAAGCAGGTGCTCGGGCAACCATCGTTGTCGTTGTCGTTGCCGTCGTCGCACTCCTCGCCGTCATCGGTGTTCTCGTCGCCGCAGGTGAGCGGCCGGCAGACACCGACCCGGCACTCGCCCGCACCGCCGTCCGGCAACAAGCAGGGGGTCCCGTTGTCCAGCGGAATCCCGTCGAAGCACATGTGCATGTCGCAAGTTTCGGCGCCGTTGCAGATCTCGGTGTCGCGGCAGTGGACGTCGGACGAGCACGAGAAAGTGCAGTCGTTGTCGCACCCGTCGCCCTCGATGTCGTTGCCGTCGTCGCACTCCTCGCCGTCGTCCTCGTCCACCACCTCGTTGCCGCAGTTGGGCGGAACCTCGGCATCCGCGTCCGCATCGGCGTCCGCATCCGCAGCGTCGTCCGCCGTGTCGCCCGCATCGCCGGCCGGCGGGTCGGCGAACAGCGCCAAGCTGCAGCCGGTCGTGCCGAACACGAGCGCGACGGACATCACCAGCCAGGTTCGTTCGTTGCGCTGCATCGTTGATCCTCCCGCTCCCCCCGGAGCGCGCCCGGGGGCCCGCACCTGGCGCGTGCGCTAGAAACGACCGACGACGCCGAGCCCCAGGCCGTCGGCGATCGGCCCGGCGCTGAAGCCGGTGACGGCCGCGCCGGAGTCGGGCGACTCGCCGTCCCAATCGACGAAGAACGCGAGCACCAGCGTCGCCACCGCGGCGGCGCCGGTGAGCGCGCCGCAGATGTCGGCGCCGAGCGCCAGCGCCTGGCCGGCCTCCTGGTCCTCCGCCGTCCGGCCCGGGTCCGCCGAGTAGTCGGAATCGGCCTTGAGGGCCAGGCCGCCGGTGATGCCCCAGGCGATGGCCGCCGCGCCTGTGATGCCGACCGAGGTCCAGAACCAGACCGGTGCGACGCCGCCGTCGTCCTCGACGACGCCGCCGTCGTCCGGCGGCTGGTCGGGCGGCGTCACGGCCACCGTCGCCGGGCCCAGCTCGAGCGCCACGGCGGCTTCCTGTCCCGCGGCGACCGTCACCGTCCGCGACACCGGGTCCCGGCCCTCGAGCCGCGCCACCACGGTGTGCTCCCCCGGCTCGACGAACACGGGCCCCGCCAGCGGCGCCCGACCCGCGGCGCGGTCGTCGACCAGCAGCTCCGCCCCGGCCTCAACGACCTCCACCGCCAGCCGCCCGAGCACCCCGCGCAGCTCGTCGAGCTGCGCCTGGGCGTCGCGCCGGTCGACGTCGTCGGCCGTCGAACCGAACTCGGCCATGAACCGCTCGAAGGTGCGCTGCGCGTCGAGGTTCCGGTTGAGGCGGCGCTGGCACAGACCCACGTTGAGCAGCCCGGGCGCGGTGGCCATGGCCTCCACCGAGGCGTTGAACTCCGCCAACGCCTGCTCCCACTGCTCCTGCCCCACCAGCTCGACCCCGCGCTCGAAGTGCACCCGCGCGGTTTCCATCTCCGCGTCGGTCGGTTCCTGTCCGCGGGCCGGCGCCGCGGCCAGCAGCGCGGCCAGCGCCGTTCCGCACGCGATGCCCAATCCGAATCGGCGTCCCACCATCGTCGTCCTCCCTCCTGCGCGATTCTCCCTCGACGCGTCGCCGCGTCGGCTACCGTCCGGGGAAACTGGTCCGGATCTCCGTACGAGCCGCGGCGTCCTGCGGCGCGCTCGTCCCGCCCGCGTCCCGCCGTCCGGGGAAGCTGGTCCGGATCCCACCGTCGTCGGCCCGCGCCGAACCGGCGTCCGCCGGAGGCGGGGTGATGACCACGATCGTGCCGCCCGCCTCCGGCCGCGGGACCGTCCCGGCGTCCGTTCGAGCGCCGGGCGTCGTCGGTCGCGTCGCCTGCCGCTCCAGCGCGATCACCAGGTCCTCGCTCGGCACCACGTAGGTGCTGAGCGGCTTGAACCCCGGCGCCCGCACCTCCAGCGACTTCATCCCCGCGCTCTGCTCCACCGGGAAGGGCACCAGCGCCAGCGGGACGTCCCGCCCCTCCCAGACGATGCGGGTCCCCTCGGGCAGCGGCTCGGCGAACGAGACGCGCACGATCTTCTCCGCCTCCGTGGGCGCCTCCAGCGTCGGCAGGTTCTCCGGCAGGGCGGGCGGCTCCGCCGGCGCCGTGTCGGCGGCCGCGACCACCGCCGCGTCCGGCGCCGCCGGCGAACCCGCGTCCGGAAAGTCGGTGCCCGCCGGCT
>CAZMRP010000260.1:0-7107 GCA_964568275.1 uncultured Myxococcales bacterium | reverse complement strand
GAGGCCGCGCCAGCGGCGGCCGGCGCCGTCGTACAGCTCGACCGGCTCGCCGGCGCGGGCGCGGCGCACGCGGGACAGGTAGCGGTGCTCGGGGCCGGAGACCTCGAGGCGGCCGTCGGCCGGCATGGGCGACTCCAGCCGCAGCCGCAGGATGGTCATGACGGGGCGACGAATTCGACGAGCGCCCATTCCTCGAGGACGGCGACGCGGTGTTCCCAGCCCGCGGGCCAGGCCTCGACGATGCCGTCGGTCTCGTCGGCGAGCAGGCCGGAGAGCAGGGCGCGGCCGCCGGGCTGCAGGCGCGGGGCGAGGGTGCGGGCGATGGTCCGATGGACGGGCGCGGAGAGGTTGGCCAGCACCAGGCGCGCGCCGTCGGGCACGTCCTGCACGTCGCCCTCGACCGGGCGCACCAGCAGGTGAACGGCGTTGGTGCGGGCGTTCTCCTGCGCCTCGGCGAGCGCCTCGGGGTCGATGTCGATGGCCGTGACGGGCGCCAACCCGAGCTTGGCCGCCGCGATGGCGAGGATGCCGGAGCCGGTGCCGAGGTCGACCACCGGCCCCCGGGTCGGCAGGAACGGCCGGGCGCGCTCGAGCGCCTCGAGCACGAGCCGGGTGGTGGCGTGGGTGCCGGTGCCGAAGGCGTGTCCGGGCTTGATCACCACCGGCAGGCGGTCGGGATGGTGTTTGGGCGAGACCCACGGCGGCAGCACCACGAGGCCCTGGCCGATCTCCTGGGGTCGGAAGTGCCTCTTCCACCCCTCGGCCCAGTCCTCGACCTCGATCTCCTCGATCAGGCCGACCTCGCAGCCCGGCACGGCGGCCGCCACCCGCGCCAGCTCCTCCAGGCCGTGGCGGGCGACGGCGTAGGCGCGGACCGTGACCGGCAGGCCCTCGGCGCCCGGGTCGAGGATCTCGATCCCCTCGAAGCCGGCGAGGTACATCGCGCCGGAGAGGGCGTCGAGCGAGAGGCCCGAGGTCCGGACGGACAGGCGCCAGATCTGCTCGGTCATGGCCCGCAGTCGCCGGGGACGGCCGGGTCGCAGAGGACGATGGTGACCGAGGCGGGGTCGTTGCTGCCGCCGTCGGTGCCGTAGACGATGCCGACGGGGACGGCCACGGCGGCGGCGACGCCGACGCCGACGATGGTCCAGAACCACCACGAGGTGTACCAGGCGCCGTCGTCCTCGCCGCCCGGGACCGGTACGCGCATCGGGATCCGCTCGTCGCCCTTGCGGCCGACGACGTTGTTCTCGGCGTCGAGCACCTCGAAGTAGTACTCGATGACCGGGGGCTCGATGCGGTCGCCGGCGATGGTGGCGGCGTAGCCGCCGGCGACGGGCTGGGCCTCCATCCGCTGGAACTCCGACTCGCCGGCGGGCCGATAGGCGATGACGAAGCGGCGGACGCGGGCGTCAGGGTCCTCGACGGTGGCGCGCAGGTCGAGGCTCTCGCCGCGGGTCGCCTGGTCGGGGAGTTGGTGGTCGATCACGGCGGGCCGCAGTCGGGACTGGGGCGGGATCCAGCCGGGCCGCCCCTCGCCCTCCCACTCGGAGCGCACGCCCTCCAGGAACTCCCGGTACTCGGGGGAGAAGACGGCGGGGTCGAGCTGGAACTCCGGCTGGATCGCCAGCAGCTGGCGGAACGCCTGGCGGGCGTCCTCCTGCCGACCGAGCACGAGGTAGTCCAGGGCGAGGAACTTGAAGATCGCGACCTTCTGCTCCGGGACGTTCTCGGCGCGGACCAGGGCCCGCTGGAGCGCGTCGACCGAGGCCTCGAACTCCATGTCGTTGTACAGCTGCACGCCGTGCGCGATCAGGGGGTTTTCGGGAAAATCCTGCGCACGGGCGACGCCGCCGACGGACGTTCCCGCGAGCGTCGCCACGGCCAGAGCTGCGAACCACCGCACGTTCATCGCCGTCCTCCCTCGCCCGGGCAGCCTAGCACAATCAACTCCGGGTTGCGTCGACCCCCTCGAGCGCCCGGAACACCGGAGCCGCCTGGTCCTTGAGCGCCGCGACGATCGGCTGGCCGACGCGCTCGGCGGCCCGCGGGGCTCGCGCGGCCAGCTCCCGGTAGAGGACGGCCGCCGCCACGAGGCGGCCCGAGCGGAACAGCGCTTCGACGAGCAGGGGTTCGACGGCGTCGCCGGCCGCCCCGAGGGCGGCCGCTCGCCGCAGGTGGCCGAGCGCCTCGCCTTCGCGCCCGGTGCGGGCGAGGTGTTCGCCGAGGGCCAGATGGAGGTGCTGGACGCCGGGCGCTCCGGGAAAGACCTGGACCCCGAGCCGCAGCACCTCCTCGCCGTAGCGGCCCATCTCGGGCTCGGAGGCGACGTGGGCGCGGCCGAGCAGCGCCAGGCCCTCGCAGACCAGGCCGAGCACCGAGCGGTCTGGGGCGGAGCGGGTGGGTTGGCGGCCGTAGTCGAGCACGAAGCGCAGCAGGCCGCCGAGCAGGTCGGCGGCGCGGGCCGGGTCGGTCGGCAGCAGCTCGTTCGCCCGCTGGACCAGGTTGGCGTCGATGCCGCCCAGCGGGTCCAGGTAGCGCTGCCACTCGTCCTCGACCTCCTGCCGAAGCCGAGCGACGAGCACCTCCAGCGTCACCGCCACGGGCTGGTCGCCGTGCAGCGCGTCGACGTAGATATCGGACAGCTTCCGGGGTCCTTCCGCGAAGTAGACCCACTCCAGCGACCAGTCGAACAGCGCGGCGAGCAGGATGTGCCGGCTGCCGAGGAGGGTGATCGTGCGGTCGCGGTCCAGCGGCAGCTCGACCGGGGCCAGCTCGGGCTTGTCCTCCAGGATCGCGGCGACGATCCGCCGCTTGAACTCCCGCAGCGTCAGCGACTCGGCCCGGCCGTCGCCGAGCGTGAAGCCGACGCGGCTGCGCTGGAAGTCGTCGGGCTGCACCTCGAGGTTGGTCACCTGCACGCCGAGCAGGGTCGACATGCCGAAGAAGGTGCGGCCGAGGATGTCGCAGACCTCGCGGAACCCGGCGACGCCCTCGCCGAGGCGGTCGAGCCAGCCGTCGGCGCGGATGTCGTCGAGCGGGTAGGCGAGTCCGTGGTCGGCCAGCACCGACAGGCCGCGCGCCCGCTCGGAGCCGACCAGGATGCCGCGCGACAGCGCTTCGACGAGCAGCGGCGCGACGGCCGGCGCGCCGAGCGCGACGCACAGGTCGAGTCCCTCGGCAATCTGCTCGCCCCGCCCCTCGAGCAGCAACTCGCGAACTCGCGCCAGCTCCTTCTTGGAGGGCCCGGGCATCGGCGCCACCATACCATCAATGCCTGCCGGAGGATACCGGCTGCGGCGGGCGCGGCGAGGCGGCTTGCCGCGGGGAAGCCGGCTCCGGTAGTCTCGCCTGCGGGAGGAGAGCCGTTGACCGAACCGGTGCGCGCCGTGCTGTTCGACCTCGACGGGGTGCTCGTCGACACCTACGAAGCCTGGTACGCCCTGGTCCAGGCCACGGCCCGGCACTTCGGCGCACCCGACGTGGCCCGCTCGGCGTTCGAGGCGACGTGGGGCCAGAGCGTCGAGGACGACGCGCGGGAGCTGGTGCCGGGGCCGACGGTGCGCGAGGTCGCGGACCACTACGGGGCGCACTTCCACGAGCACGCGGGGCAGGTGGGCGTGGACCGGGAGGCCCATGCGGTGCTGACCGGCCTGCGCCGTCGCGGCATCCGCACCGCCTGCGTCACCAACTCGCCGACCCCGGTGGCCCGGGAGATCCTCCACGCCGCGAGACTCGAGCCGCTGCTCGACACGATCGTCGGGGCCGGCGACGTCCCGCACCCCAAACCGGCCCCCGACCTGCTCGACGCCGCCCTCCGGCGGCTCGCCGTGCCCGCCACCGCGGCGGTGATGGTGGGCGACTCGCGGTTCGACGAACAGGCCGCCGCCGCGGCCGGCGTGCGCTACGTGCACTTCGACACCCGCGCCCGGGGCTCGCTCGCCCGCGCGCTCGAACGGGAGCTCGACTGAGCGGAGGAGGTGGGGCATGAGCGTGGTGAAGCGGCTGGGTCGCGCGATCTCCGGCAACGTCTCGGCGCTGCTGGACAAGCTGGAGAACCCGTCCAAGCTGGCCGACCTGGCCCTGGAGGACATGGACAAGGCGATCCGCCAGGGGAAGCGGGCGATGACCGAGCTCAAGGGCGAGGCCAAGCGCCACGAGCAGAAGGCCAAGCTGCTGCGCGAGGAGTCCGAGCAGTGGTACCGCAAGGCCGCCGTGGCCCTGCGCAGCGGCCAGGAGGCGCTGGCCCGCGACGCCCTGAACCGTCGACACGACCTGCTGACCCAGGCCGTCGCCGAGGAGCAGGCGGCCAAGGAGGCGAACGAGGAGACCCAGGAGATCATCCGCCAGATGGCTCGGCTCCAGGTCGAACGCGACGCCTTCGCCGCCCGCAAGGGCACGCTCGTCGCCCAGGCCCAACTGCGCAAGGGCGGCACCGACAAGCCGCTCAGCACCCGCCTCGGCGGCGACGGCAAGGGTCCCACGGCCGTCGAGCGGTTCGAGGAGTTGGAGCAGCGGTTCGACACGATCGAGGCCGAGCGGGAGATCGACGAGTTGCTCGGGGTCGGCAAGGATGCGGAGATCGAAGGGAAGTTCCGGCAGCTCGAGAAGCAGGGAGGGGTGGATGACGAACTGGCCGCCCTCAAGGCGAGGCTCGACAAGGCCGGCAAACCCTCCTGACCCCTGGTACAGCTCGCCACACAATCGGCGTCGCCTGCACCGCTGAAACAAGCCTCTTGCAGAACTGAAATCACTGTATGGCTCTAATATCAATGCGTATTTATGCAGCATGGGCCGGCTCCGGCGCGGCAGAGATCGTGCCCTGGCATCCTCGGCCGTCAACTGGACGAGGAAGCCGATCCGGAAACGCCGAGGTCAAGTCGTTCGTGGAACTACGGATTCACAATCCAGATCGAGTAGTTGAAGAAGAACGCGTTCCATCCTGGTCGTCGATCGGAGCCAGGCAACTCGTTTGGCACGGCAGTAGCATATCCGTCCAACCGGTTTGGATGTAGGGCCCGTGCTATCGCGGTCTCCCCCCCCAGCGTGTAGCGCGGGCCCTACCCTCTCCCTCCGCCCACGCGACCGTCCGGTTGTAGGGCGATGACAACCCACCATTCCTTTCCTGCCTGGCCTCCCTAACCAGGAGGTCGCTGCCCGGCGCGAACGGGCGCCGGGCAGGTCTATCGATCGACCGGTGCCGACTCTGCATGCGGCGCCCCTGCGTTGGCACGGCGGGCCGCCGGTGGTAGCCTCGCGGGGTGACCGTCGACCCGCGTCCAACCTGGGGGATCTTCGGCGGGGCCTTCGACCCGCCCCACCTGGGACACCTGTGCGTCGCCGCCCTGGCGTTGGCGACGGGCGAGTTGGACCGCCTGCTGGTGGTACCGACATACGACCATCCGTTCGGCAAGCGGATGGCTTCGTGGGTCGAGCGGCTGGCGATGGCGAGGCTGGCGTTCGCCCCGCTGGCGCGGGTCGAGATCTCGTCGCTCGAGGAGACGCTGCCGCGCCCGAGCCTGACGTTCCACACGGTGACGGCGCTGTGCGAGACCCACGCCGGGGTGCGCTGGCGACTGGTGATCGGCTCGGACACCCTGCGCGACCGGTCCGCCTGGCACCGCTTCGACGACGTGGCGCGGCTGGCCGAGCCGCTGGTGGTGGGGCGGGCGGGCCACGACCCGGAGGCCGCCGGCCTGGCGGTGCCGGACGTCAGCTCGACGGAGCTGCGGGCGGCGCTGGCGGCGGGGCGGGACGTGCGCGGTCGCCTGGACCCGGCGGTCGAGCGGTTCATCCGGGAGCGCGGGCTGTACGGGGCGGCGCCGCGCGGTTGACGCGTCAGAGCATCGTGGAGTTGGGTCGCGGGGCGCGTCGTTCGACGCCGTCGGGGGGACCGTCGCCGGCCTGGCCGGCGCCGGGGCGGGGTGCCGTGATCAGGTCGAGCGCCCGCTCGCGGTCGCAGCGCAGGGTGACGATCTCCTCGGCGAAGTTCTCGCGGAGGAACTCGGCGAACCGCAGCTGGCTGCAACGGATGTCGAAGCCGAGGATGATGTCGCGGATCGCGTCGTGCAGGGCGTCGGTGTTGGGGAAGCGGTCGGAGGGCCGGTGGGCCAGGGCGCGGTCGACCAGCGCCTGCGCCTCGTCCTCCCAGGGGCGGCCGCGGCGGGGCAGCGGCGGGATCGCCGCCTCCTGCGCCATCCGCAGCGTCTCGACCTCGTTGCCCCCCTTGTACAGCCGGCGGCCGGCGAGCAGTTCCCAGACCAGGATGCCGAAGCCGAACACGTCGGCGCGCTGATCGACCGTCTCGGCCCGGGCCTGTTCGGGCGACATGTACGAGAACTTGCCGCGCAGCATCCCGGCGTCGCGCGCCGTCTCGTCGGTCCCGAGCACCTCCACCGCCGCGCGGGCGATGCCGAAGTCGCACAGCTTGACCTCGCCCTCGAAGGAGACGAGCACGTTGGTCGGCGACAGATCGCGGTGCACGATGCGCAGCGGCCGGCCGGCGTCGTCGGTGGCGCGATGGGCGTGGGCCAGGCCGCGGCAGGCCTCCTCGAGGATGAAGAACGAGTATTCCGCGGGGAACGGGAGCTGGCGGCGGGTGCACTGCCGCAGCAACTGGTGCAGGTCCAGCCCCTCGACGTACTCCATGTCGATGTGCAGCCGGTCGTCGATCCGTCCCAGGTCGTAGACCTGGACGATGTTGGCGTGGCGCAGCGGGGCGCAGAGCTTGGCCTCGGCGATCAGCATCCGCCCGAACCGCTCGTCGGCCGAGAGGTGGGCCAGCATGCGCTTGACGGCGATCAGGCGGGAGGCGCCCAGGCCGGTGAAGGTCCGGCCGAGGAAGATCTCGGCCATCCCGCCGCGGCCGATCAGGTCGAACAGGGTGTAGGGACCGAAGCGCTGCGGCAGGGGTGTACCGTCGGCGTCCCTAAGCACAGGCCACCTCCGCGGACGGGGGCTGCTCGGTCACCGCGACGACTCCGTCGCGCACCCCGACGCGCAGGCGCGCGCCCGGCGGCAGGTCCGGCCGCAGCAGGGCTCGCGCCAGCGGCGCCTCCACGAGCCGCTGGATCGCGCGCCGCATCGGTCGCGCGCCCAGCGCCGGCT